>CALMDL010000001.1 GCA_937864995.1 uncultured Candidatus Altimarinota bacterium
TGTTGAATCAGAATATCAATGTAATGAAAATATAAAAAGTATCTACAATAAGTATATACTTTTTATATTTTTATTTTTACTCATGCAATTAATCACCCCTCCTTTGAATTTTTAAAATACAATCTATCCACCAATTTTACAATTATCAAAAATAATCATCTTCATCTAATAGAGTCATGGTTAAAATAACCTAATTTTAATTTATGTGCTCTCATTGTTTCCATATCTAAAGCTTTTTTAGGAGCTTTTCATTGACCATTATCTTCTACTTCTAAATTAAAGTTTACAACTCATTCAATAATTTCTGTTGAAATTCTTAAAGAATTAAAAGCATCTTGACTACTTCAATATTCAATAGCATTATTATTTAATTCATCAGAAATAAGTACTATTCTAGATCTCAACTTATCAGAAAATTTTAAAAATAAACACACAGAATCTACAAAATCTCTTAGGTCTTTTGTATTTTCAAATTTAGATTTATAAATCAATTCTATATTCAAAGAATCATCTTTAAATAAAGATTTTATAATATCTAGTTTATTATGTCATTTAGATAACTTATCTATATAAATTTTATCCATAAATAAAACATAGTAATAATTAAGTTTATTATAACATTAATTATATAAAAAAACAAAAAAAAAGTATATTTATTATAAATAACAAATATACTTTTTATTAAAATACTATCTAACAGCTTCTTTAAGTGTTTTACCAGCTCTGAAAACAGGAGAATTCATAGCAGGAATTTTAATAGATTCTCTAGTTCTTGGATTAACACCATTTCTAGCAGCTCTAGAAGAAACTTTAAAAGCACCAAAACCAGTAACATTAACTTCTCTACCTTTTTTTAATTCAGTAGTAATAACATCAATCATAGATGCTAAAGCTTTAGAAACAGCATCTTGACTTAAACCAGCATCAGCAGCAACTGCTTTAATAAAATCTTGTTTTTTCATAGTAACAAAATGTTATAAATATAAACACCTGTATTTTAGCAAAGATTACAGCAAATGCAAATTTTTTTTCAAAAAAATAGCTAAAAATAAAGGAAAATAAAAGTTTTAAAAATAAATGGCTATTTTAAGCCATTTATTTTTTAATTACTATATATAGAATATTTTAAAATATTTAGAAATTCTGTATTATCCACAGTTGTTTGAAGATTTTGCTTATATTCTCAAACTTCTCAAGAAGACACTATATCAAGTTTTGGTCTTGTAAAATATTCTAAAGAATTATTAGTTGATAATATGTAATTTATATTATTACTATTTCATGAATTAAATAAAACTAAATAATTTGTTGAAGAAGAAGATAAAAATTCTCAAACATTTTTTTCTTCAAATGAAAATCAAGATGGTGTTAATATTTTTTTTGATCAAACTAAAGAAGTTCAAACTCAAGAAATTCAACTTAAATTTCAAACTACATTCCAAGATAAATAATTAGAGTCACCAGATATTATATTTAAAGTTATATCATTGACTTTATGTTCTCAACTATCATCAATATAAAAAAGAGGTATTATATCATATCATAATGGCAATAATTCTCAACTATAAGAGTTAACTTTTCAATTATTAAAGTAAGAAATTAATACATCTTTTTTAGGATGATATAAACTGCTATTTAAAAAATTACTAGATAATAAAACTGATTTTGGATTAATTGTATCATCAATAAATCAATCATATCAATATCATTTATTTTTTATATCAAGTAATGCTAATTCTTGAGCACTTTCAGCTCAAGCATATGATTTTATATAATCTCACATAGCTTTATTATTTTTCATTTCATTTAATATTAATCTAAAAACTCAAATAGATAATACCATAATAAAACCTATCAATAATAATGATAAGACAACTGAATATCAATTTTTATTTATATTATTTTTTTTCATAAATAGTTATTAAAAAGGCCTCTCACTAATAGTAGTTTGAAATATTATTTTATTATTCTTAATCAAATCAGGCTTAACTCATGCTTTTATTGTTGGTTGCATAATTATCTTTATAGTAGCTTTATTTATATTTTCTGAAGATACATAAAATTGTAAATCTTTTACTGATACTAAACTATTAGTAAGTGGATTTCAATTTTTAACTATATAACATTGATCATCTAAATTTTCACAAGAAAATTTATCAACTCTAATATAAGTTCATAGTGATTTTTTTGCCAAATAATAATCATTTAAAGATGAAATACATAATTTATCTCATACTTTATAATTACCAGAAATACTAAATCAACATGAATCCATAACATCATAAGAAACTCATAGTATATTATTCTTCATAATATCTTCAGATATATCTGTTATAACACTTTTAATATTTTCATGCATAGCTCTATTTATGTCTGATTTAAGAGATGTATCAGAACTTAAAACATAAATAGATATCATAGATATAATTATTATAGAAAATATAGTAACTGAAACTACAACTTCTACTAAAGTAAATCAAGTTTTATTTTTTTTCATAATTAAAATCTTTTAAAATCAGTAAAAATAGAGTCTACTTCAAATTCATGATATCATTTCATATACCAAATTACTTTTGATCTAACTTTAAATGCATCATTAATTACTTTATCTGTTCAATCATTATATTTAACTTCATCAATTTTTATATATCTATAAAAAACAGTAGGTTCATTTGTTCATGAACAATCAAAAGTATAAATACTATCTGAATTTAAACATAGTCTAAAATCTAACATTTTACTATTTAACATTGACTCTCATTCTCAAAAATCAATAATTTTATTAACATTAATTGGGAATCAAACTCAAGTTAAAAAATTATTTTCAATTTTATAATAAGCTCAAGTTTCAAAAACTTGAGTATGATCACTACTACTTGGATTAATTTGATTATAAATTTGAATTTTATTGTAATTACTATCTCTTATATTTCTAATAAGTTCAATTTGTTCACGAGCTAAATAAGAAGCTATAATATAATTTTTATTATAATCATTTAAATTTAATGTAGTAATTATTATTGAGTATACACTAACAATTCACATAGAAAATATGAATATTCAAACTAATATTTCTATCATTGAAAATGCTTTTTTGTCTTTTTTAATCATAATTAATTATAATCAATTATATTTGTTTTTTTAAAATAAATTAACTCTTTTTTATAACTCTCAGATGTAGAATTTTTGTATGATACTACTAATGATATTTCATCATCAAGTACTTCAGATTTTCATGTTGAAGAAAAAGTATAAATCTTTGATTCACCATTTATTGAATTATAAAAAAATAATAAATTATCATATCAATCTAAACTATTTATTTTAATAGAATCTTGTAATTGTTTAATTTTTATTTTTTTAATATCTCATGATTCAATATTATTAATAGAAACTTCATATATATTGTGTGGATATGAAAAAAATACAATATCTCAATTATTTGGTTCTAAAGTTGTCATATAAAGTCAAATTGATGTATTTCAATCTACATCTTTTATTCAAGATACAGCCATATTTTTAGCCTCATAAAAACTCTGACTAATTTCACGAGTAGATAATTTTAATTTTGCCTTATTTTGATAATGATTATATGGCAAATATGTCATCAACATAAGAGTAGCTACAATTGACATAGCAACTATTAGTTCAATAAGCGTAAAAGCATTTTTCTTTAAATACATACATTTATTATAATTTTTATTTTATAAAAACATTATATAAAATTAAACAAAAAATAAAAACTAAAAATTAATTTTTAGTTTTTATTTTTTGTTTA
>CALMDL010000002.1 GCA_937864995.1 uncultured Candidatus Altimarinota bacterium
ATTATTCTTTGTATTTTTTGATAGGGAAACAGTTTTAGAAAATCTAAAATACAAAAATTTTTATCTCAATTATTCATTATATATACCATTAGTTTTTTTTGTATTTTCAATCATTATTTTTTATATATTATATTTATTTAAAATAATTTTTAGATTAAAATCTGTTATTTTCACTACATTTATCTACTTTTTGATTTTTGGCTTTTTTCTTTTTTTGTGACTAGATTTGTTATTATTTGAGCCTAGATATGCAGATTTTTTAAATCTGATAATATTAACTTTTTCATATCCACTTATAATATCATCATTATTTATTATAGCATTAGTCATAATATTTTCTTTGAAATCTAAAAAAAGTTAAACTTTATCATATAAAATCAAGATTATGAAAAATTTAAGATCAAAAATAAAACTAATAATACTTACTTCTTTCTCAACAGTATTATTGTCTTCATGTTGATTTATAGAATTTGCTTGAAATATGGCTTGTACATATGCACCAGATTCAGATCATTGTTATCAATTTATAGCTGTACAATCATCATCACCAGAAGCATGTGAAAATATAAAATGAACAAGTTTTAAAAATACTTGATCAAATCCTCCAAGAGATAAATGTTATATGCAAATAGCAATAAATACAGGAGATGAGTCTATTTGTAATAATATGAAAGAATGAGCTATGTCATATACAAAAGATGAATGTCAATCTTGAACTAGGACAAAATTAGTTACTACATTGGAAGAAAAAATTAAAGAATTAGATTCTCAAATAGAGTATTCTGTTTGATTTAAAGAAACAGAAGCATTACTTAAGAGTAAGAAAGAATTAGAAGATAAATTTAGAGAAAATTTTCAAAAGTTGCCTGAGTTAGAAAAATGAAAATATTATACAAAGAAAAAAGATGAGATATTAGTATGAGTTACTGACCAAGATTTAAAACAACAAATTGCAAGTAGTTATGCAAAACAAAGGCAATGATTTTGATGAGATACATTAAAAGAATTAGATTGATTGAAAAAGATAACTGAAATAGAAACAACTGCAAAAAGATTGGATGAAAATACAAATATACTTGTTGATACTGTAAAAACCACTTTGGTTGATATGGTAAATGAAGAAATAAATAGTAAAAAAGAAGCTATCTTAGATGATGCAAAAGAAAAATTATTAGAGGAAGCATATAAAAGATCATGAGAAAATATGAAATATACTCTTTCAAAATTGGAAAAAATGAAGGAAACATATGATAAATGAAGTGAATATTATAATAGTGTAAATGAAAAATATGAAAAGTTAAAACAATCATATGAAAAAATGAGAGAAATTCAGGATAAATTAGGAAAAGTAGAAAAATTATGAAAAGAGTGAAAACTAGACAAAGGTAAGGTTGAAGTTTTGAAGGGAAGTATATTATTATGAGAATGATTAGAATATGCTACTACTTATGTTCCTGTGTTTTGAAGTACATTTTCAACAGTTACAAAGGAAACTTTTTGAGTTGTAAATGAGTTTGCTACAAAAAGAGCAATTAGAACCACATCTATTGATAAATGTATTGAAGATCCTTTAAATTGTAATACTGATGATATAACAGGTTATTAAAAAAACACACTTTTTAAGTGTGTTTTTTTATTTTTCTTTTACTTAAAACAGATTTTACATATAAACCTTGAACTTGT
>CALMDL010000003.1 GCA_937864995.1 uncultured Candidatus Altimarinota bacterium
ACCTCAAGGTGCAAATTGGTGAACGGATAACAAAACTGGTACATATTATAATATAGCTTATACAATTAAAAAAGAAGCTAGTGATATATATGTAACAAAAATAGTTTGAGATTATGATAGTGGATCATGTTTTGATAATGCAGCAAACTGTCCTAAAACTCTAGTTTGAAGTCAAGATGAAATACTAGTTAATGAACAAGAACAAGGTAAAACTGCTTCTTGAACAGCATTAGCTGCTTTTGGTTCTAGTTCCACAAATCAATGAATTCCTTATCCTGTAAGTGAATTTGAATAAAAAAAATATGAGATTAATCTCATATTTTTTTTATTATACTTATAAAGTTTTTATTAGTTTTAAATGCTCTATTTTCTATGATTTCAAATCAATTTTTTTCAAATAAATAACTTAATTCTTCTAAAGAAAAACAGTGATAAAATCTAGCATATTCTCAAAAATATATATTGTAATCTATACTTCAAAATTGATTTTTACTTTTTTCTATAACATCATTTTTATATTTTTCATCATTTACTGAAGAGTTTAAATACCAATTTGTCATAAAAATAATTCAATTTTTATTTAATAAATTTTTAGCTTTTTGTAAAACTTCTAATCTTTCATCAAGTGTTTGAAGATGATGAAAAGATGCAATAAAAAATATAAAATCAAAATTTTTATTTTCAATTTTATCTATAGATGTCATATCTAATACTAAAAAATCTTTATTTCTATAAGTTTTTTTAGCTTCATTTACCATAAGAGAAGATAAATCAACTCATAAATAATTTATTTTTTCTATATCAAAACTATTTGATAATTGCTCTAATAATCTACCACTTCAACAACCTATATCCAAAAATTTTTTACTTTCATAGTCACTTAAATAAGAAGAAATAAAATAATCTATTTCCTCCCATTTCATATTTTTTCTAGATTTTGAAAAATCTTTTGCTATATTATCATAATCAACTTTACTCATTTTTATTGACAAATTTTATTTTTAAAATATTATACAATCCCCTTTTTGAATTGTTGTACTTCAAAAGAATTTTTTAGGTACAAATAGTGCATTCTATCACAAGGTGTAATATTAATTTAGTTTATTGCTACTCTCACCGGTTTAGCAAGAGCTGAGTTTCAATTTCAAAAAGGACCAAATTCAAAGGCTTTGCTACATGCAAAGCCTTTTACTTTTGTTACATTTTTGTTGGCATTTTTATACCAAGAATAGAAAAAATATCTTTTAAAATTATAGTAAAAAGATTTATTAATTTTAATCTAGCATATTTTTTATCATCATCTGTTTCATTTAAAATATGAACACTATTATAAAAACTATTAAAACTTTTTGTTAAGTCATAAGCATATTTACAAAGTATATGTGGCATATTTTTACTTGCTGTGTTTTCTAAAATTTCTTTATAATTTGAAAGAGTTTTAATTAAATCAAATTCTTCATTAAATTGAAAACTTGATTTAATCTCAGAATTAAAATCCAAACAATTACTGTTTTCCAAAATTCTAAATGCTCTTACATAAGCATATTGAATATAAGGACCACTATTCCCTTCAAAAGTCATAAATTCATCCCAATCAAAAATCACGTCTGTTTCCCTATTTTTCTTTAAATATCCATATTTAATAGCTCAAATTCATATAATTTTACTAAGTTCACTTAATTCATCTTCACTTAAATCATCTCTTTTTTCAAGAATTATTTTTTTAGCTCTAGATTCTGATTCATCAAGTAAATCTGATAATTTAATTATATTTCATTTTCTACTTGAAAATGCTCACTCTTTTCATGAGATAAATCAATTATAAGCATGAAATAACTCTGTATTTCAAATCCAACCTGCTAATTTTGCTATTTCAAAAGCTTGCTTGAAATGTAATTGTTGTCTCACATCTACAAAATAAATAATCTTATCTGGATTCCAATTTGTAGTTCTATATTTTATAGAGGCTAAATCTGAAGCTAAATAACCATGTGTTCAATCTCTTTTTTGAAGTATACAACTTGGTAATTTATCATCAGAAAAAACAACTCAAACACTATTATCTTCGTTTTGTGTAGCTATTCATTTTGATATTAATTCTGTAACTATAGAATGCATATCATAAACCAAATCTGGATTATCTTCTATTTTTGGTAATCATAATCATTCATAAAAACTTTCTCCTATATTATAATCTGGTCTTACATTTAATCTTTCAAGAATTTTATTCATAGCATCAATTGAATATGAAGTGAATTTTTTCCATAATTCCATTGAAGATTTATCTCATGTTGATAAAAGTTTAAATTCATCTCTTGTTTGTTGTTCTAAATCTGGATTTTTTTCAATTTCAGAAGTTACTTTTACATAAAGTTCAAGTAAATAATCAACTGCATTTGCTTTTAATTTATCTTCATCTCACCAAAGTTTGTATGCTGTAATTAATTTACCAAATATAATTCACCAATCTCATATATGACTATCTGATATAACATCATATCATATTTTTTTATATAAATTAATCATTGCTTGTCCTCAATTTGGAGTACACATATGACCTATATGAAGAGGTTTTCATACATTTGCACCTATATAATCAACTACAAGTTTTGAACCATTTCATATATTAAAATAATCTTTATTTGTTAAATAATTATTATAAATAGAATTAAAATTTTTAGTAAAAATATCATTATTTAAAGATATATTTATAAAGCCATTTTCTTCTGTTACATTTTTAATTAATGCAATAGTTTTTAAATCATCTAATAATTCAATAGAAATAATTGTTGGTGATTTTTTAAGCTCTCTTGATAAAATACCACAATTAAAAGCAAAATCTCACATCTCTTTTTTTGGTGGTATTGTTAATTTAATATCATCTAATACAATATTATATTTTTCTTTAATTACTTTAATAACTTCTAGTTTTAATAAATTTTCCATAAATATTTTTTTTCTTATAAAATCTAGATTTATTATACAAAAAAAAAGTAAAAAATAAATTATTTTTTACTTTTTTAAATTTTAATTTTTAAATAAAAAGAAAACTAAATATTAAAAATATAGCTCAAGCTAGAAATGCAACAACTGGAACAGTTATTAACCAAGCAGCAACAATTTTACTAAGCATCGCTCTTTCAACAAATTTTTCTTTTTTTCAGTGTTCTTTTTTATGAAGATATTCTCTTAAAAATCATACTCAAAATACTCAACCAATAGCAATATGTGTAGAACTTACAGGTAATCACATTTGACTTGCAAGTATTACAGTAAATGCAGCTGATAATGCAATACAAAAAGCTCTAATTTGATCAAGTTCAGTTATTTCTCATCATACAGCTTTTATTATTTTTGGTCCAAATAACATCAATCAAAATGATAATCAAGTTCATCCTAAAAGCATAATCCAAAAAGGTATTCAAACACTTCACGAAATTCAAGAATTAACAAGTGAATCATATATAGCAGCAAGAGGACCTATTGCATTTGCAACATCATTTGATCAATGTGCAAAACTTAAAAGTATAACTGATAATATTAAAGGTATATTAAATAATTTTGCGATTGCTTTTCTATCATTTGAAAGTCTATGAGAGATTTTTGAAATATATGCTCTCAAGAAAAAATAAGTAAAAAAAGCTACTAATAATCAAATATGTGATGCAGTAATGAAATCCAATTTTAAAATATTTTTTAATCATTTAAGTAATATATAACTTGTAAATGACCATGCCATTATAGCAACAAAAAATGGTACCCATTTCTTAGCCTGAACTACTTTATCTTTTCTATTTAAAATTAAATGTTTAATAAAAAATAAAAAAAGTGCAGCGATTATTCATCAAAGTAAAGGAGAAATAAACCAACTAGCTACTATTTTTCACATTGTATCCCAAGCTACTATTCAAATTCACATTGCAGCTATTCATGCTCACATTACTCAACCTACAATAGAATGAGTTGTAGAAACAGGAGCATTAAAATAAGTAGCAAAATTAAGCCATAAAGCAGCAGAAAATAATGCAGCAAGCATTATAAACATAAATATTGTATAATCATTTATAACTCATATATCAATAATACCATCTTTAATTGTTTTTACTACTTCTCAACCAGCAATAACAGCTCAAGCTAATTCAAAAATAGCAGCAATAACTATTGCCCATTTTAAACTCAAAGCACCAGATCAAACAGCAGGACCAACACTATTTGCAACATCATTTGCTCAAATATTTACAGCCATGTAAATACCTAAAAAAACAGCAAACAATAAAAAAGCATTAGCAGAAGTTCATAAATTAGATCATACTAATAAATGTACTCATACCAATGCTCAGATAATATATAATGCGAATAAAAAATATTTCATATATTTTTTTAGAATGTAAAATTTATTTTTTATATGTATAAAAAATAAACATAGTACTTTTAAAATTGTACAATTATATATTACTTAGCTATAAATAAAGTCAAAAATAAATATATGTTATAATTTTACATAATTATTTTTTAAATTATAATATAATATTTTTATAATATATTGACTTTATTATTTTTAAATATATAAATTAATATAAATAAAATAATATAAATTATTGTATAACTTAACTATATCAAAATGATAATTTTCAAAGAAATAATCAATTCAAATAGAGAATATATATTAAATAAAAAAATAAATAAAAATCATAAAATAATTCTAGAAAAATTGGTATATCATATAAACAATGAAAAAATAGTAATAATAAGTTGAATTAAAAATGTATGAAAAACTCAATTAATATCAGATTTTATAACTAAAACTAAATTAAATGATAAGTTTTTTTATTTTAATAAAGATCTAGATTCAGAAAATAATATAAATGATAATTTTATACTAGAAAATCTATTTAATGTATATATTAACTTATACAAAAACACAAAAATTATAATTTTACAAAATATAAGTCAGATAAATTGAATCAAAGATTTTATATCTAAATTATATAAAAATAATTATAAAATAATAATTATTTGAAATGATATAAAAATACCCAACATTACTGAAATTGAAGTAAAAAATAATATATCAGAAAATATAGAAAATGATTTATTATATTGAAATTTATGAAAATCATACTACTTAAATGATACAATTTTTAAAAAAGAATATATATCACTTATTATAGACAATATTTTTCTACATAAAATAATAAATCTAAAACTAGTAAAAAATATATTTTTGTATAACTTAATATTAACAAAAATATCAAAATTAAATAGTTTCATCTCATTTAGAGAATTACATAGAGAAGTAGAAAAAAATAATAACATTGCTTTAAAAACTTTTATGGATTATATAGATTTCACTATACAAGAAAAAATAATTTATAAAATTGAACTTTATGATTTCAAAAAGGAAAAATCTATTTTAAATAAATCAAAATACTATTTCTCTGATAACTGAATCAGAAATAAACTTAATAATTTTAAGTTAGACAAAAAAATACTTATAGAAAACTTAATTTTTATCAAACTTAACTATAACAATTTCAATATTTATGCTTGAATAAATTGAAGTTATGAATTTACATTTTTTGCAAAACAAGAAAAAAACAACATTTATATAAATATTGTTTTTGATTTAAAAAAAGAAAACCTTAAAAAAGAAATCAATAAATTACAAAAAGTTCCATGAAAAGCTAATAGATATTTAGTGATTGATAATATAGAAAAATTAAACTTAAAAAAATATATTTATGATGATATAGAATTAATCTCTGCCGAAGAACTAATAAAAAAATCCCTTTAGGGATTTTTTTATTAGTTCGTTTTAAATTTTTTTCAACTACTAATTAATTCTGTAACTAATCAATTAACAATTGATTCAGGAGCATTTACTCATTTATCTTTAAGAATTTTTAATAAATTTGCTTTAAAATCTGTTTCTTTTATAGATGAAAAATCTAAGTTAGAAATTTGTGAATATAATTCATCTTTTGTTGTTCATGATGAAACATTAATTATTGGTGGATTTTTTGTTCAAATATCTAAATTAACTGTTTGATTAGTAGTTCATGATGGTTGAGATTCAGAAATTTTTCAATCTTTTTGCTTTTTTAACCATTCATTATAAAAAGCTGTATTTCAATTATTTACTGTTGGACTACCATCTCAGAAAATATCAGCATTTTTAGCTCAACTTGTTGTTAATTTTTCATCAATAAATTGAGTTAATTTTACATATTCTTCTGGTTTTCATTTTATATCAGTTGCCTTTTTATCTTTATATATTCAATTTGGATCTAATTTTCTTGCAACTTCTAATAATGAAGATATTAATTCTTCTCTATTAGATGCTATACTTGCCTCTCAAGCATTTATTAATGCTTTTTTTACTGAAGGTCAAACATTATCAAGATTATTACTACTTAATGCACTTCTGATATCATTTGAATCTACAGATGTTTTATCATTTCAAAATAATCAATGTTTTTGCATAAAATCACTTGATTTTTTTCATGGAAGAGTATTAGTATAATAATTTGATGCTGCATTTCATATTTGACTTAGACTAGTCATACTTTGCCCACCAAATATAGGTGCATATTGTGGAGCTTTTGTAACAAGTCATCAAACTTGAGTACCAAATGCATGCAATGGTTCAACAATAGCTTTTGTAATATCATTTGATCTAAGTGCTGCCATAACAGCTCACCATAATACAACTATACCAAATATTTTCATTATAAGAGTTCATATAACTCATAATGCTCATTTTTCTTTTCATGATATAGTATCAATAAATCATGTTATATTTTGAGGATTTGCAGGAGATCAAATAACAGATAAAGAAAATCAACCTTCTCAAGTTCACTCTTTTCATCATATAATTATTTTACTTCATTTATCTCATTCTTCCTTTATAAATACATTATCAACTCAATCTTTATTTCATCATGTAATTCAATTTCAAACAATATACATAAACAATAAACCAAAAGTTAATGCTAACATAGCAAAAACTGGAACAAATGCAAGAGAAATAAATTGTTTTAAATTAAATTTATCAAAAAATTCTCATCATCAACTTGTTTTATCAAAAAAGTACATTAATCAAAAAAGCGGTGATACCATAATATATATCCATATATATATTCATCTAACCATTAAAACAAGTGCTAGTGCAACCATTAAAATAGCATAAATAACAACAAATAATACATCAAAAACCAATTTTATTACTAAATCTCAAATTGTTTTTACATTTGTTAAATCAACTGCATTTAATTTAGAAATATTTTCAAGTCATAGTACTCAATAAGTATATGTTGCCATTATTCAAAATATAGAATCTGATGATTTTCAAGAATTTAAAGTATCTGCTAAAGTAACATTTCATGCTTTATCATCA
>CALMDL010000004.1 GCA_937864995.1 uncultured Candidatus Altimarinota bacterium
ACAATAGAATAAATAATTATTGCAGGTTGTATAAAACTATTAAATTGAAAAACAAGTATAGAAAAAATCAAAAATATAGCTATAAAAAGAGATTTAAATGTAGATATAATTAAATCAGCATTTTCTTGATTTTCTCATCATTTTTCAAAAAATATTCATTCTGGATATACATATTCATTTGCGAAACTATCAACTATAGGTTGAATTTTTGTAGTTACTTCTCCAGGTACTAAATCAGCTTCAACAGTGATTGATATTTTTCAATCTTCTCTTGAAATAGATGAAATTGATTTAGTAAACTCTGTTGTTACAAAATCTCATACCCTAATTTTTCAAGAAATAGTATTTATAAATAAATTATTTATATCATCTGGGCTTAAATTATCTTCAAATTGTGCTATTTTTAAAACTATGTCATTATCTTCAAAACTAGATTTTATACTTCATGCTTTTATTCAATTAGTATAAAAATATAATTCATTTAATATATCACTTGGAGTCAATCAAATTGAAGCAAGTTTATCTCTATTAAATCTAAAAATAAATTGTCCTGGTGATTCACTACTAGTTGTAGATACATTTTTTAATCAAGGAATAGTTTTTAAATGCTCTTTAAAAATATTTGCTGTTTCTTTTAAATCATCAATTTTAGAAGAAGATGAAGATATTAATTTAACTCATATTGCTTTTCAAGTTGGAGGTCAATTTTTAAGTGCTTCTATTGAAATACTTAATCATTCTCATTCTAATACTTTTAAATCTGCTAAAATCTTTTCTTGTAACTCATAAACATTCATAAGTCATTTTTCATCTCTTATTTTTTTATTTATAAGTTCTATGTAAACACTTATTTGATTTCAACTAATTGTAGTATTATAAACTTTTAATTCTTCATATTTATAAATTGAATTATCAATTGTATCTAAATATTTATAAAGTGAATCTTTATTTGTTCATTCTTTTGTTTTAATTGAAATTGTAACAACTCAATTATCTGTATTTGGGAAAAGTGTAAATCAAATATTTGGAGCAAGGAATACAAAAGTTAATATTAAAAATACTATAGGTGAAAATATAAATAATCTTCTACTAGATTTTGAAGAAATAACTTTTTTTAATAAGTTATAGTAAAAAAGTGACATACTCATAAGTATTTTATCTCTAACAGATATTTTACTATCATTATGCTCAACTTTTCATTCTCTTTCATATTCTAAATACTCTTTTTGTTCTGGTGTAAATGTTGCTTCCAATTTTTCATCCTTGTGATAAATTTTACTTTCTTTTACCATTTTTACAAAGAAAGTAGAACTTAGAGTTAAAGCCAAAAGCAATGCTGCAACCAAAGTTGAAAAAACAGTTATTGGTATATAAGCCAAAAATTTTCACATAACTCCAGGTAAAAACATCAAAGGTAAAAATGCAACCAACGTTGTTAATGTACCTGAAATTAATGGAGCTTTATATTCTTTTACAGCAAGTAAAACTGCAGATTTTTTATTGTATCACATTTTCATTTTTTCACTTGATGCTTCTATGATAACAATTACAGTATCAATAGCTATTCAAAGTGTTAAAACAAGAGAAAAATTTGTAAGAAAGTTTAATGAATATCAAAGTGTATCTAAAACTATAAAAGTAATTAAAAATGATAATGGTATTAAAATAGAGGCAATTAATGATTCTCTAATTCAAACAAACATTAAAATAGTAATAAATACTAAAATAAATGTTTGTACAGCAGTAGATGATAAAGTTGAATAATCTTCTTTAATTAATTCAGACATATCATTTACATAAAATATTCAAAGTCATTTAAACTCTGGATTTGTACTAATAAAATTTTCTAATTTTTCCTTTGCAACTCAAGAAATAGAAAATACATTTGTTCAAGCATTTTTATTAAATAAAAGTGAAGTATAATTTAATCATTTTGTGTCTTTAAATCACAATTTTTTTATATTGTTTTCCTTATACTTTTTTTCTATTTTTGCTATATCAGAAAGCAAAATATTTGAACCAGATGTAGATCTAATAACTACATTTTTTAATTCTTCTATATTTAATAATTCTCAATCAAATCTGAAATCATAATTTAAATCTCAAATAGTATAATTTCAAATAGGAGTATTTTTATTGTAACTTTTAATTATATTTGAAATTTGTATCTAAGATATATTTAATTGTTCAATATTAGACTTATCAAGCAAAACTACAATTTCATAATCAGAACTACTACTAGCAGTTCAAGTTGACATATTTAATCATCATAAATCAATAGATGATAATCAAGGTACTTTAGCCTCTAAATTATTTTTTATAATTTGTGCTTTTTGTATTAAATCAAATTGTGAAAATTTATTTTCATCTCAATATAACAATACTTCAAACATTAAATCACTACTTGTTGAAATTTCAATTACCAATGGATCATTTGCATCTTCAGGTAAATCTACTTTATCAACTGCATCTTTTACATCAGTTAATGCATTTCTAACATTTACATCATTATTTAATTCTACAGTTATACTAGAAATTCAAACTGCTGAATTAGATGATATTTTTTTAACTCAATCTATATTTTTAATCTCTTTTTCTATTTTATCTGTAATAAGTGAATCAATATCTCAAGGATTAACTCAAGGATAAATAGTTGTAATTCATATAATACCAAATTTAATATCAGGGCTTGATTCTTTTGGAATCGTTATCATTGAAAAGATTCATGCAAAAATAAGCAAGAAAGTTACAAGGTAAGAAACTCTATATCTTTTTACCCAAAAACCGTCAAATCATTTTTCTAAATCTTCACTTATTTTTTTTAAAGTACTATTCATTATTTTTGATTAACTTTTAAATTAAATTTTTCACTGTCATAATTATCTATATAGTTTAAAATAACATTTATTTCTTTATCAATTTCTGAGTAAATTTCAATTTCATCAGAATATATTTTTCATACTTTTATATCCATTTGTTCAATTAAAGAACCAGTTAAATAATTTATAGTTCATATTCATAAATTATTTATTTTAATTATATTTACAGGTAATAATTTATTTTCTAATTTTATAGGTATAGTTATATCTAAAATATTTCAAATATAAGATGCATCATTTGGCATAGTAACTTTTGCTTCATATTTTAGGTTTGCATCAGCATTTTTAGAAATAGAGTAAATTGTTCAAGTAAATGTTTTAGCTCAATCATTATAATAAACTTTTGTTCATTCTGATAAATAATTTAACTCTTCTTGATTAAACGATATTGTAACTTCTTTTTGTCATTCACTTAAAATAGTAAAAGTTGGTGTTCATGAAAAAACTTCTTGTCATTTATCAATTACAACATCTCATATTATTCAAGTAATTGGTGATTTTATAGACAATTTTTCTACTTCATTT
>CALMDL010000005.1 GCA_937864995.1 uncultured Candidatus Altimarinota bacterium
AAAATATAACAATCTTCTGTATAATTATTACTACAACTTCTAATTGCTTTATTTATTCTTTCTATTCAAAAACTAGTTCATCTTCACTTTATACAACTATAACTATCATATATAAATTCATTTTCAAATATTGGCGATATATAATTATATAGTAAATGATGAATTATTCTATCTCTAAAATTTCAAGCAAATATTTCCCTTTTTACAGGTGTTTTTTGTATAAAGTAAATGCTTTTTCAAACTATATACTTTCAGTTTATAAGTTCTTCATATAAACTTAATAAATTACTTTCCAAATTTATCTCAAACTCTAATTGAGTTTTTTTATTTCTTTTATTTTTTCTAGCATCATAATATGCTATAAATAAATTTTGTAATAATTTTTCATTATTTCTCATAATTTTTAAATTTAAATAATCCTTGACACCTAACAGACTCAAACCGTTAGACTTATTATTCCTATTACGGAAAACTTTAGAATTACCTCTGTTGAATTCTATGTTAGAAGCAGTGTCTTTATCAATAGAGTCTCACCAAAAGTAAGCGTTATCTTCTACGTTTCAAAAGTCAATCCCATTAGTGTTCCTGTAACCAGGGAAAAGTTAAGTAATCTCTTACTTTGTTTATATAATCAAAAATCATATAAATCTTTTAATACTAGTTTTTAAACCAGTGTATTACTAGGATTATAAGGCACTCTTTATATTCCAAATTAAAATATAAATGCTCGCCAAAATTTTTTTATTTATACTTTAAAATCAATTTTTCTAAATCATTTAGAAAATCTTTAAAATCATTTTTATCAATATTAATATTCTTATTTTCTAGTTTTTTATCAAGATAAACTAGATTATCAATATTGTAGTTTAATTTATTTCATCATTCATATTCCTCTTTCAACTTAAAGTCATTATTTTCACATTTCTCATATAAAATATATCAGATTCTTTCTTTTTTTAACTCACTTAAGTATTTTGATAAAGCATTTTTAGGAAATCAAACTAATTCATATCATCAAGTTTGTTTTATTTTAAATCAAAATTTATAGCTTAAAAATCTTGAATCAGAATCAAATGTTCTATAAAATGCTCAAGACAAAAAAGTAGTATCTTCTCTTTATTAATAGCTTTTTGATTTTTCCAATAATCATAATTTCTCATAACATAAATTTACTATATAAAAATTTATTTTTTCCTTACGTCAAAAATAAAAAACCTTCTAAACTAGATTTTACTAATTTAAAAGATTTTTTTTAATCAAAAATTGTCAAATTGACGAATAGTCGAATGCAATTTTATTCCAAAATGGAATAAAATTTTTAATCCTTGAC
>CALMDL010000006.1 GCA_937864995.1 uncultured Candidatus Altimarinota bacterium
TAATTTATCATTTTTATTATATTTGTATTCTATGATATTTCACAGATTATCTGTTGTTTTTACTAGTCTATTAAAACTATCGTATAGAAAAGTAGTAGTTTGATTTAATGCATTACTTTGAGATAATATATTTCAATTATTATCATAAACAAAGCTTGTAGTTATTTGTTTATTTTCTTCTAGTAAGTGATTTATTTGTTTTGTTTTTCTAGTTAATCCATCATATTCAAAACTTGTTTTTGAAACTAGATCATCGTTTCAGTCATAATTTTTTGTTTCAAGTATATTTCACATATTGTCATATGTGTTTGTAGTATAACTACTATCACTATTTACAACTCTGATTAGTCTATTAAACAAATCATATTCAAAATTTATTTCACTATTATTTGGATTTATTTGTTTAATTAATCTATTATTTAAATCATATACATAGTTTGTAATTATCTGTGTATTATCATTTAAAATAGTAGATTTTTTTGTTATATTTCCATTTTCATCGTACTCAAAAGTATTTTTTGCATTAGATCAATTTTGAGTTTCTATTATTCTACTATCATTATCATATTTTGTAACTAGAGTTTTATTTCTTTGAGAATCTATATTTGTAGTTACATTTGTAGGATTATCAAGTATATCGTATTCAAAACTAGTTATTTTATTTGTAGTATCGTTTAAGATAATAGTTTCTTTTGTTTTTTTGTTTAGTGAATTATATTCAAAATTTGTGTGAATTCATTCAGGAGTTATTTGAGAAACAAGTAAATTGAAATCATCATAACTTAGATTAGTTTCATTTCATTCTCAGTCTATTATTTTTGTTATATTTCATTTTGAATCATATTCAAAATTTGTTTCTATATTTTCAAGGGTTCAGATTTTTATTATCTTACTTAGATTTCAGTTTATATATTCAAAATTTGATATATTTCCATTTGCATCAGTTTTTGAAACTAGTTGTCACAATTCATTGTATTCAAAAGATTCAAGAGTTTCTATATTTTGGGATATAGTTTGTTTTTCTACTACATTTCAGAAATTATCTAAAGTGTAGTTTATAGCGGTACCATTTGGTAATATTTCTTTTGTTATTTTATTAAAAACTTCATCATATTCAAAAGATACAACTATATCATTTGTATTATTTTCTGAGTCTACATCTGATTTTTGCCTTTTTTCTATTAGGTTATTTTTTGAATCATAACTATATGTAAATCCATTTCAAAGTGGATTTTTTTCTTTTATTA
>CALMDL010000007.1 GCA_937864995.1 uncultured Candidatus Altimarinota bacterium
CATTCCATAACATCCTTTTCGGTTTTACCGATGTCAACATATCCTTTTTGCGGATTATCAAAAAGCAGAGCATATTTCTCGGAAGAAAACGTCAGCGGCATTGAATAATTGAGCATTGTTGCACCAAGTTCATACCCGTAAAAAGGACGATTATACAACGCAAAACGATAACCGCGGCGGTTGATATTAACGGCACGTTCGCCTGTGCCATAAATTTTTTCACCAATTCTTTATTAAAATTATTTTTTAGTAAAGTTAAAACAATTTTATATGATTTTATTTCTCTAAAATCTCAATCAATTAATTTTATATTTAGATATGCTTGATTACTTGAAGTCATATTTGAAGCTCATCAAATTGGGCTTGTATGGTATATGTTTCAAATATTTATACTTACATAATCTACATAATTTTTAAAATTATTTTCAAAAAATAAATTTGTATCATTAAGTATTTTTTGTGTTATTTCTTGGTTTTGTTCTATAGAATATCAAGTAGGATATTTTATATTTATCCATATATTGTTTCCATCTGTTGCAGGAATAAAATCTGTTTTTATTACTCAACTTCAAACTAAAAATAATCCAAAAAATAATGCTCACCGAAATCCTAAAAATACTAAAAATGATCTAAATTTATTTTTTATTGCTATTTGAGTAATTTTACTAAAAGCATCTCATAGAGAATCAAGTGAATTTCAAAGTATTCATAAACTAAATGATTTTTTTTCTCAAATAATTTTATCTAAAAATAATGGTAATATAAATATAGCAACAAATAATGAAGAAATCAAAGTAGCTGCAATAGTAATACTTAAAGGTCATATAAATTGTCATATTACTCAAGATAACATAAACAAAATAGGTAAAAACATAACTATAGTTGTTGCTGTTCAACTTATAACTGGACTAGTATATTTTTTAAGAGTATGTCTTACTGCTTCCCAATAATTTATATTTTCATCAAGTTTTTTCTCTTTTACTATTCATTCTGCAATTACTATTAAGTTATCAACTATTATTCATAGCGATAATACTAATGCAAAAGATACAACAGTATTAAATGAATCTCAATTTAAAATTAAATATATAAATGTCATTAAATATATAAGTGGAAATGCTAGTGTAACTCACAAAGCCATTCTTGTTCATAAAAACAAAAATAAAATTATAAGTATAATTACTCATGTTTGCCGAAAATTTGATATAAAAGTATTGTAAGTATTTTTTATTTCTATAAGTCTAGAATATGTTTCATATACTTCTACATCTTTGTTTTCTTTTTGGAAAATATTTATTTCTTCAGTGATACTATTAATTACAGATTGAGAATCAACTCAAGGACTTACTTTTATATCAAAACTTATTGAGTTTAAAACTTTTTGATCTATAGATAAATATGATTTTTCATCATTTGTAAGTTCTTCATAATATATATTAGCTATGTTTTTTAGTTTTATACTTTGAGAATCTACATTTATTATATCCAAATCTAAAAGTCTATTTATTATATCATCAGTATTTTTATTGTAAGTTGATATTTCATAACTATATAAACTTCATCAAATTGTTTTTTTATCAGTTGGTTGATTTACAAAAATATTTGATAATAAATATGCCACATTTGTTATATCTAATCCATATTGATTTAGTTTTTCATAATCTATATACACATTTATTTTTTTATCTGGTTTTCATATAACTATTACATCTGAAACTCCAGGTATTGTTTTGATTTTTTCTTCTAATTTTTTACTTTTTTCATATAAAATTTTTGATACATAATTTCATGTAACTGAAAAAGAATATATAGGAGTATCATCTGGGCTTATTTGTTTTACAGTAGGTTTTAATGTATTTTCAGGGAAGTTATTGTATATTTTATCTATTGAATCTTTAAGTTCTGCTTTTGCATCATTTATTATTTTATCATCATTAAATGTAACAATAATTGTAGAAAAGTTGAAATTTGATACAGATTCAATTTTTTTTATTCAAGAAATACTTTTAAATTCATCTTCTAATTTGTTTGTAACTTGATTTTCAATTGTAACTGGATCTCATCAGTAATAAACAGTATTTACTATAAAAAGAGGTAAATCTGTAGGTGGATTATTTTCTTTTGGAATATTTAAAAAACTATAAAATCAAAAAATGATAAAGAAAATTATCAAAGTCCAAATAAATATTTTTTTTCATCTAATTAAATTTACTAACATTTTTTAAAATTATTGTTTTAAAATATCTCAATTTACAATTCCTGATTTTATTAATATTTCTCAATTATTCATATTTCAAGCTTCTACTTTTGTACTTATATATTCATTATTTTCTTTTTTATTTACATAGTATCAATCAAGTTGTGGTTTTATATATGATATTGGGATCCATATTTCATCTTGATTTCATTCTACAAGTACTTTTATATCTAAGTAATCTCATTCTTTTAATCATAAAAATCATATTTCTCACTCATATGTAAAATTTTGAGTAACTTGATTTTTAATAGGAGATTCTGAAGTTATTTTTCATTCTCATAAAAGAACTCATTCTTTGTAATAGTTAAATTTTTGTCATATTTCTAATTTTTCTGGTGAATAAATCTCAAGTTTCAATCAATCTTGATTTGGTGCTATTGTACAAATAGGAGATCAAATCATAATATTATTTCATAAATTTGAATTTTTTGATTTTATAACTCAATCAATTCAGGCATATATTATATTTTCAGAAAAAGTTATATTTATTTGATTAATAGCTTGATTTATAGAAAGTATTTTTATTTCTAATTCTTTTATAGTAGAATTTTTTGTTTCTTTTATATTTTCTATTTTTTCAAGTAGAGTTTTTTGATTTGTTTTAATTGTTTCAATATTGCTATTTAAACTTGTTTGTTGAGTATTTATTTGTGATTTTCCTTGCTCTAATTCTTTTATTTGTGCATCAAAAGTCAAAGTTGTAGTTTGTTTAGAATTTTCAAGTCATTCAAAACTTCATTTTAAATTTATTAATCAATCAGAATAAGAAACAAATTCTTTGTACAATGCTGTTATTGTGTTTTGTTCAAGCGATCAAATAGATGTAGTTGAATTATCAACTACATTCGCTGAATCTATAAAAATACTAGAAGTTGAATCAATAAATAATATTAAAGAATTATTATCATAATTTGATAATGTTTCATTTGTATTATTAAAATCATTTATCAAAGTTTTTATTTTTTCTTTTGTTGTTGATTTTAAATTACTGTTTTTGATTCATAAGTATTTATCATAACTATCATTTAGTGTTTTGTTTTTTTCTGTTACTCAAAAAACTTCATCTAGTCTTTTTATACCTGATTTTATACTATTGTATGTAGTTTTTCTATAATTTATGATATTTTCATCTATTTTTTTGAGAGTATTTTCCTTGTTTTTATTCAATAAATCAACCGTCTCATTTAATAATTTTAATTGATTTTTAATTCATTCTTCATCACTTGTTCAAATTGTTTTATCAATTGTATTTAATTGATTTTCTAGTTCTTGTTTTTGAAGTTCTACTTGTTTAAGTTGACTATCAAAATTTGCAATAGTACTTTCTTTTATCTTATTTAAATTTTCAAGTTGATTTTTATATGAATCTATTTCTATAGAGTTACTTTTGTAACTTAAGCTATTATTATCTGGAGTTATTTTTGCTATTATTGTATCGCTATATACTTTTTTTCATATTTCACAATTTAAATATTCTATTTTTCAGTTTATATTTGCACTAAGAGTATTAGAATTTTTGTCTTTTATATTTCAATATATATTTATGAAATTATTTTCTTTTAATCAAACTGTATATTCTTTTACTTCTAGTATAGAACTATTGTCTTGCAAAGATGTAGAATCATTTTCTGCTTTTATTCAACATGATGTTAATAAAAGAAATACCAATATTATACTTGTTTTTTTCATTTTTAGTTTTTGTTATTTTAATATTTTGTTTATATAATTTAATAAAAAATCTATATTATCACTTTTTATTAATCATAATCATCTTTGATTAGCTCATAATATAATTAAATTATCTCATGGATTTATATTTAATTGTTTTCTAATATCAGCAGGAATTACAAATTGATATTTAGTTCAAATACTAATTTTTCATCTTTCATCTATAATAAAAGGCTCTTTACTTATATCTATATCTTCTATCGTTTTTAGTCATATTGCTATGTTATCAATTATAGCTATATCATAATTATTTCATATATTTATATTAAAATCATTTCTAACATCAGATGGTATAATTATCTGTCATTTTGGTCAAACTGTAGTTACTCAATATATTTTAATAGGAAGATTACACATAAAAAATACTTAGTATGTAAAAGTATACATTTATTATATCTTTTTAAATTTAAAGTCAAATTAATTTTTAATTACTTCTTACTCTTTATTAATATAATAAAATAAATATAATAATTTTATAATATTAATTTTTATATATGAGAGTATTAGTAATAGAAGACAATGAAATTCTATCAAGAAATTTAGTCAGATATTTATCACTTCGTGATATTTTTACTGATTGTTCTTATGATGGTAAAGATTGATTATACAAAGCATCTACTAA
>CALMDL010000008.1 GCA_937864995.1 uncultured Candidatus Altimarinota bacterium
AATTTATATTAAAAGATTATAAAAAAGATGACAACTATTTTAATAATGTAAAACAATTTAATGAAATATATAATACAGATATAACCCCAATTAAAAATTGTTATGATATTAGTAATTTCAATGGAAGTGAAAAATATTTATTTTGATTTAAATTAGAATCTAAAATATTAAAAAAAATATATAAAACAGAATATTATGCATATCCAAAATATGATTTACCTGTTCAAAGTATATGTATGTGATGACATTGATTTTGTGAAGATAAAGTTGAAAAAGATTCTGATATTCCTTATGTCAAAGATTGTGAGTTTAATTGAGAGTGTTTTGATACAAATAGAAGGGCTTTTGAAAATATAATTTCAGAACCATGTAGAGATTAAATGTATAAAAAATAAAACAAAAAATTTATATAAATAAAAAAGAAGACTAAAAGTCTTCTTTTTTTATTATATATTAACTAATTGACTTAATTATTTTTTTATTTAAAATAATGAAAATTAATTTAATTAAATATTTATGATTCAAATAAGTTGTTCAAAAGAAGATTTACCTGTTGATGAAAAAAGTCTATTTAATGTATGATTTGTTTTTAGTCATATAGCAAATAATAACTGAAATTCTACTATAGAAAATCAATCATTATCTACTCAAGAAAAAGTAGATGAAATAATGGCAGAAAAAATAAAATTATTAAAAGAAATAATTTGACTAGATGAAAGAAAATTACTTGAAATGTTTTATCATGATTGATGAATAAAACTAACAATGGAAGATATAGAGGAAATAATATGATCTCTTTTTCTTGTATGAGAAGATATAGAATGATGAAAGAAAAAAATAGATATTCCTGCTGAAGAACATCCATTTATACAAGCACTTGTTGATGATTTTTGTTATTTTTGATGAAATTCTCTAAATTTTAGAAATAATAAATATTATTTTTTATTTGATAGTTTAAATATTTGAGAAGTTCAAAAAAACACTTCTATAAATGATTATGAAATAACTGATATAAATTTTGAAGATTTTAAAAAAGAAATATATAAAAATTATAATAGGATTGATCAACACCTAAAAATGTTTCTAGATTTTTTTTCATGATGGACAAATTATAACATAATGGAAAATTATAAAGATTTTAACCATGAAATAAATCAATTATTTTCTGCAAAAAAATTGAAATTAATAAAAGAAGCTATTAATAAAACAAATAGTTCTCCTGATAAAAAATTTAATGAAAGAACAAAAGAAGATTTAACAAAATTAGTATTATTAATAGAGGAATTTCTAAAAATGGTAAATAAAATAAAATTACCTCTTGATTTAGAAAACCCATACCATAGACAGCTTTATCTACAACATATTGATGATATAGTTAAATTTATAGCATATAATAGTGTTTGATTTAACAATATTAAAAATATATTAAAATTAGATATTGATGAAGTTTTTAGAAAATATGTATATAGTGATATATCAAATTCTTTCAAAAAAGTAATCTTATGAATGCTAGATGCAAAAATAAACATATTAGCATTTATGCAAAATATGACTCAAATTTTATTTAATAAAAATTTTTTTAATCCTGATTTTGATTGAAATTTAGTTTTAAGAAAAGATCAATTAGAATACATAAAAAAAATAAATCCTGATTTAATAAAAGATTTCAAACAATTTCAAGAAAAAATTATAAATGAAAATACTACAAATAGAGATTTAGCTATAGAACTTGATGCAAATATAGGATATTTTATGGATATATTAATTTGAGATAAACCAGAGTCTTACATATATGCAACTGCTTGATTAAATCCAAATTTAAAAGAAATAGATAGATGATATGATGAAAGTAGTGTTGAATTATTTAGTCCTAGTTTAGATTTATTTTGAAAATTATTAGAACAAATTGAAAAATATTCAAATAAGCTTGATGAAAAATGATTAATATCTCATGAAAAAGAAAAAAGAAAAGCAATAAAGAAAAATAAAGAATTACCTCCTCTTTTTGAAAAATGAAAAAATGTTGCTTATAAAGATGTAAAAAGAAATACTCTAAAAAAATTAATTCGTTTACATAGAGAAGAAAATCATCCAATTGTAATGATAAATACTGCTCAAAATGCATATAATCATTTGCATAATAATTGATTGAAAGATGAAAGTTTGCATTTACTTAGTGTAAATTATGGTTGAAGTATAGTTTGATATTTTGCAAAACATACTTTTGAAAGATTACATGGAAAAAATATACTTATAAATTTGTGAAATATAGTTTACTCTATTTATGACCTAAAAAATGCATCTGATTTTTTAAAAATAGTAGATTATCCATTTTTAGAATATATGGAAGAATTTAGTTCAGAAGAAATGAAGAAATTTTTAAGTCATTTAAATCATGCAATTATTTTTGATGATAATACTTGTAGTTGAAGAACTTTAAATGATTTATCAAACTTAACAAAGCAAAGTTGATTTTACTGAAAATTAGATATCTTTGCTTGTAGAGTAAGCCAAAGATTGGAATGATATGATGCATCTGTGTCAGATAATACAATATTAAATCTAATTAAAAATGCTTCTCTAGAAGCAAAAAAAACTAGAATATGACAAGTAAAAAGAAATTATAAAGAACTTGTTTGAACTATAATATGAAGAAGTATGTATTATTCATGGGGAAAATATAGAAAAAAAGAAGACTAAAAGTCTTCTTTTTTTTAAAACCCACTTTGCAATTCAAGCATTTTTGCATAAATTCATCATTTTTTAATCAAATCTTCATGAGTTCAAGATTCTTTTACTTGTGAATTTTCCATTACAAAAATATTGTGTGCATGTCTAACTGTTTGAAGTCTGTGAGCTATAACTATAACTGTTCTTCAAACAAATAAATTGTTCATTGCCTTTGTAATTTGTTCTTCACTAAAACTATCAAGTGCACTTGTAGGTTCATCTAAAATGATTATTTTTGGATTTTTAAGCATAATTTTTGCTATTGCAAGTCTTTGCTTTTGTCATCAACTAAGTCTTACTCATTTTTCTCAAATTTGAGTTTCTAAACTATCTTGTAAATCATAAATAAATTCACAATTTGCTTGTTTTATAACTTCTTCTAATTCTCATTTTTTCAATTTTCTATTTATAGCATAAGTTAGATTTTCAAGTACACTTCAATCAAAAACACTTGGTTCTTGAGTCAAATAACCTATATCTTTATAATAACTTTTTAGACTTATTTCAGATAGGTTTTGTCAGTCAATAATTATATCTCAACTATTTGCTTTTATATAACCAGAAATAAGTTTTACAAGTGTAGTTTTTCAACTTCAACTATTTCAAACAAGAGCTGTTATTTTTCATCAAGCAATATTTATAGAAAAATTCTCAAATATATTTTTTCATTCATAATAACTATAAGTCAGATTATTTATTTCTATATTTCCAGATTTATATTTAAAATTTTTTCAAGTATCATATCACTCCAAAGTACTAGTATTTTCAAAAAAATCCCAAAGTTTTTCTATATCTATAAACTCTTTTGTAAGATTTAAATAAAATACTATAAAGTTACTAATTGCAGAATTTATAACTAAAAAAATAGAAGTAATTCATACAAATTGACTCAAAGACATTTCGCCAGATACAACTGATTTTCAGAAAAAAGAAACAAAAACAAAAAGTGATATACTTATAAAAAAAGGCATTATTCTATTTTGAATTGTTCTACCATTTGACATATCTAAGTTAATTCCTGACATCTCATTTGAATAATTTTCTATTTTTTCTATTTCAGAATTTATTCTATCAGTTTGAAGAATTTCATTTTTACTCATAAGAATTTTTGTAATAAGACGAAGCCTATTATTTCTTATTTCTGATCTTCTTCTACGATATCTAAATTGATAATTGTTTACAACTACCAAAATACTTACAGACAAAAAAAGTAAAAGTAAAAATCAAATTGTATAATAAATTCCATGTGAAAAAGTCACATAAAAAACATAAGATAAAAGTATAAAAAGTGAAGTTCCCTTTTCAATTGAGTCAGCAAGTGATTCAGACCATCTAAATCTACCATTTTCAAGAATTGCAATTATTTTTCAAATTCATATTTTTTCTACCTCATTATTATTCATTTGAATAAATTTATTTAGATATATATCATAAATATTTTTATCCGCTTGAGGTATAGTTATAACCCATCAAACTCTACGAGTTATAAACCATAATAATTCATATGTAAAAATAATAAAAATATATAAATATAGAGTTTTTTCCAATAAAAATATATCTTGTTTTGTTATTGCAAATACTATTTTTTCTATAAAAATTACGTGAATTAATGGTTGAGCTCCTCTAATAACTGCTTGTACAAAATATAGAGCGTAATCTTTTTTATTGTATTTTATCAGTGAAAAAAATTTGAGTATTTTTTCTATTGGTTTTAGGTTTTTCATATATTTTTCTTTAAAAACTGTTATTTTTGATTATATATAATTTGATTAATTATCCAAAAATAAAGTATTGTCCACAAATAAATCTCCTATTATATAGTCATCATAAATTATATTTCATAAAGTCACTTCCTTTAAGTAATTATTATGAAAATTTTCTTTATAGTATTCTCTATCTAAATTATAAATCAAACTCATATTTGAATAATTTTTTTCTCACTCAAGCAAACAAGAATAAAATTTAGAAAAATGTTTCAACATAAAAAAATGCATTTTTTTATAATCAGATAATATTTTTTCATTTGTATCACCATTTGAAAAATTGATAGAAATAGTTCCTTGTAAAAATAAAATTTGTTTTAATTTTGATGCAAAATCTTCACTCAAAAAAAATGTCGGTATTTCCCCATTACTTCAATAAATATCAACTAAAATACTATCAAATTTTAAGTTTTTTTCTATTATTTCATCTAGTGCAATTATAGCATCTTTTACATATAAATCACTAGTTTTTACTCACATGATTTTTTTACTTATATCAATCATTGTTTGATCAATTTCTATTCATGTGATATTTATATCGCTTATATGATCCTCTAAATATTTAGCAAATGTTCCACCTCAAAATCAAATTATAAGTACATTTTTTGGTATTTTTTTTACAAAACTTCATAACAAACATTTATTTATATATCCACTTTTTGTCATTTGAAGCTCTAAATCATACCAAGAAAAAATAGTTTCTCTATCAAAATCATCTGTAATTATTACTATAATTTCATTATTTATATTTGCTACTTCAATTGGTTTTTTATAAAAATCTGATTTAAAAAAAATAGAATCCATTTATTTATATTTAAGTTTTATTTATATTTATTATAGCCAAAAACAAAGATTTGAAAATATAAATATTTTAAAGTTTTAAAACAATGTGTTTTTTGCAATTATATTGATTATATGAGATAATTATAGTGTATAAATATATTTATAATTATAAAATTATGGCAGGAGTAGAATCACAAGCATTTCAAGTTGAGAAAAAAACTTGAAGAGAAGATACAATTGATAGTAGTAGTTTATTTAATACATTAATTAGTAAAACTCAAAATTATAGCGAAGATCATAAAAAAGTTTGAGATTTAGTTAAAGATATAGATGCTAAATTAACTAATTTTAAACAAAATGTAGACACATCTGTTCAAGTATGAGAAAAAAACATGATATGAAGTTTTAGTGAATCAAAATTTGATAGATGAACTAACAAAGTTTTAGAACAAAATTTTGATAAAAATATGGCGAATTTAGCAAATAGATTAAATGAAATTACATCAAAATTTAATTGAAATTATGAAGAATTAAGTGCTCAATTAACACAATTACTTGATTCAGATGCTTTTATTAATTCTCTACCAAAAGAAAAATCATTAACTGAAAAAGTTGCAGCTAAATTATGAATTGAATCAAGTCCTTGAAAACCTGAAGTAAAAAAATGAGCTCTAGAAAATTGAGCAGAAGTTTTAAAACAATGATATTATAGCAATTCTAGAACAGAAAAAGCTATGAAAGATGCATGAGTATAATAAATAACAAAATATATGAATTCAAAAGAAATTTTTAAAATACTAAATCAAATTTTTGATTTAAATCCAGAACTAGAAGAATTAATTTTAGAAAAATTAAAAAATCTAGATGAAAAAAAACAAAAAGAACTTATTAATATGCTTATAGATTATACAAAAAAACAACATGATCTAATAAACGAATTAAATAGTACTCTTTTAAAATGAAAAAATGAAATAGACGAATTTATTGATAAAACAAATGAGGAAAGTGCTGAATCAATACTTGCAAAAATATAATTATGGAAGAATTAAAATCAGTTGAAAAAAAACCAAAATATAAATGATTATCAAAAAAAGTACAAAATTATAGCAATGCTATAATTTTTTCTGTCGCTGCAATTTTATGAGCACAAACATGAGATGCAATTGCTGATAATTTACTATCTGATTCTACAATAGCTATATCAAAACCACTAAAAGAAACTCCAGAATCTATAAAGTATAAAACAGATTTTTTTAATACATTAACAGAAATGATGATTGAGTCTTGATACAATCAAATCGAGAGTGATAAATGAACGATTAAAGCAATAGAACAAAAATTAAAGGATAGATGTAATACCTCAGAAAAAAAATGTGATATAAAAGAAGAAATGGAGTTATATAAAATAGCTGAAAAAGAAATCATTTCATATTTTAAAGAAAATATTACACCTTGAATAAATGTATTAACTATAAAATTAAATAGAACAAATACCTGAAAAATGCTTGATTTATTTTTATATTTAGAAAGTATTTTCAAAGCTAGATTTTGAGAAAATTATATGGATGTTTTAAATCAAGATACAATTAAAAATGCTACTTATAGCCTTGAAATAAAAATTAATCTAAAAGATAATAAGTATAAAATAATGAGAATTGAATTAATAAAAACAAAAAATTAGTTTTTATTTTTTTATCTTTATAATTCAAGATTATAATTAATAAAAATAATATTAACTGCCTATATGAAACTAAGACTATTAAACCCTTCTGATACAGATAGTGTTTTAAATATATTTAAAGAAACTTGGCTTGATACATATCCAAACAAAGATTTCTGAATAACAAAAGAACATATAATAAAAAAATATGAAACAAAAGAAAGATATGAAAATATAAAAAATTACATATCAAATTTTTCAGATGAAAAAATATGATATGGTATAGAAATAGATTGAAATCTTGTTTGAGTTTGAATTACAAATATGATGTGAGATAAGTGCCATATTTGAGCTATTTATGTATTACCTCAATATCAAAAAAGATGAATATGAAAGATATTATTGCAAAAATTATTAAAAT
>CALMDL010000009.1 GCA_937864995.1 uncultured Candidatus Altimarinota bacterium
GCCCCATAAAAACGGGAAGCATTTTATCTTTTGCCCACCTACGATTTCAGTCCATAATTATTCCTAAGTGATTTATCATTTATTTCTAATTAATTATTAAATGTTCTGGATTTGCTAAATTATAAAATTTAGATTTATTAGACATAAGTTCATCATAATTTCATGATTCTACAATTTTTCAATTTTCAAGAACAAATATATTGTCACTATTTTGAATAGTAGATAATCTATGAGCAATTACTATAGAAGTTCTACCTTTCATAAGTTTGTCTAATGCTTTTTGAATAAGTTTTTCCGTTTTGTTATCAAGTGCACTTGTTGCTTCATCCAAAATTAAAATTTCTGGATTTTTTAAAAATAAGCGAGCTAAAGATATTCTTTGTTTTTCTCATCAACTAAGTTTTAATCATCTTTCTCAAATAACTGTATCTAGTCAATTTTCAAGTCAAAATACAAAGTCAGCTTGCGCATCTATAAGAGCTTGCTTTATTTCTTTTATAGTTGCTTTTGGTTTAGCAAATCTCAAATTTTCAAGTATTGATAAATTGAAAAGAGAATTATCTTGAGTTACTATTCAAATATGATCACGAATAGAACTTTTTGAAATATCTTTTATATCAATTCCATCAAATGAAATACTTCAACTATCTGAATCCCAAAATCTAAGAATAAGATTTACAATTGTACTTTTTCAAGATCAAGTATTTCATACAAACGCATTTTTAGTACCTGATTTAATATCAAAAGTTAATCAATTTAAAACTTTTTTTCATTTTATATATGAAAAATTTATATCAGAAAAAGATATATTTCATTTTATTTTTGTTATTTTTTTTCCAGAATCATTTTTTAAATCTTGCTCTATTTCATCAAATTCATCATAAAATCTTTCTACAGCTAAAATATTTTCTTGAAGTTTTTTTAACATAGAAAATATAGCTCAAAGTGGAAAGTAAATCCAACCTAAATATGAAAATACAACAAATAAAGTATAAAAATCAATTTGTCATTTAACTAAAAAGTACATACCAAAACCTAAAACAAGAAGTCTAGAAACCATAATCAATATTGCAGTATAAATATCTGAAATAGACCATTGTTTAGAAACTTTTAACTGATCATTATAAATATCAGTCATTCAAGTATTTAATTTTGTAAAAAATACTTTTTCTAATCATAGAGTTTTAAATAATAAGAAATTACTCATTGAATCTCAAACTACTCAGTAAATAGCATCCCATCTTTCATTTAATTTTTTTTGTCTTTCTCAAGTTATTTTATTGAAATAAATTCAAAACATAATCATAAATGGTAGCATAGACAAAGCTATACAAGCCATTTTCCAA
>CALMDL010000010.1 GCA_937864995.1 uncultured Candidatus Altimarinota bacterium
GAACCAGCTCAAACAATAATTAAATCATAATCTAAATTAGTCATTTTAAAATATTAAGTATTATTATTAATAAGAATTTTAATAAAATCATTTCTAATGTAAAGATGTTTTTGAAATGATAATAATTCTCATTAAATAATAATATATATATTTACTATATTTTGTAAAGTTATTTTTTTATTCAGCATCTTCTTTGAAATATTTTATATAACTTTCTTCATCAACTATTCATTTATCTTTTAATTTTTCAGCAAATTTTATCATTGAAATCATTCAATATTTACTTCAAGTCTCAATATTTCATTGAAGTTGATTAGTTATTCAACTTCTGATTAAATTTTTAATTCATGCTGTTACAAACATTAATTCATATATTCAAACTCTTCATTCTTTATCTTTTCTAGGTATTAGTCTTTGAGATAGTACTCATTTTAAACTATCTGCAAGTTTATCTCTTATAGAGTTTTGAGCGCTAATTGGGAAAAAACTTAATAATCTTGCTATTGTTTGAACCGCTGATGCTGTGTGTAAAGTTGAAATTACCAAGTGTCATGTTTCAGCTAATTCTATTGCAGCTTTTACAGTTTCTGTATCTCTCATTTCTCATACCATTACTATATCAGGATCTTCTCTCATTGCAGATCTAAGAGCATTTGAAAATCATTTTGTATCTCTTCAAACTTCTCTTTGAGAAAATATAGATTTTTCATCTTTAAAAATAAATTCAACAGGGTCTTCAATTGTTAAAATATGCTCTCATCTATTTTTATTTATTTCGTTTAATATTGATATCATTGTTGTTGATTTTCAGCTTCAAGTAGGTCAAGTAACTAAAATTAATCATTGTTTTAATTCTGTAAATACTTTTACTCATTCTGGAAGTCATAGCTCTTCAAATGATAATGCTTTATTTTCTATTACTCTTAATACACAAGAAATATTTCATAATTTATAAAATGCATTTACTCTAAATGAAGTTCAATCTCAATGTAAATATGCAAAATCATAATCTTTTGATTCTAAAAAATTTTTAAGTAATTCCTTATCTTCTTTTAACAGTTCTAATAATATTTGTTTCATTTTTATTCATGAAATTATTCAATATTCATGTTTAATTATTAATTCTCAATGAACTCTAAGAGTTAAAGGTTTTCATTCAGTTAAATGTATATCTGAAGCTCCAACTTTTTTGGCATATGTAATTATAGGAGTTATGTTTAAGCTTTCCATTTATTTTAATTATTATTATAAAATATTTTTAATTTTAATATATTTTTTTATTTATTTCCATTATTTTATTAACTAAATATCTTTTATAATTTGACATTTATTTAAAATAATTTATATTTAATTTACTTTTTGTTCAACCAATTTTTAGAAAGGGGTAAGTTATG
>CALMDL010000011.1 GCA_937864995.1 uncultured Candidatus Altimarinota bacterium
ATAAATTCTATATTGCAACAGCAGATATAGTATGAAATTTTAATTATGAGTGAATTGTATGAAATAATGTAATCTTAGACTGAACATTTAATTGAAGTTTTGAGTGAATAGTTGGTGGGTTTACTATACCTAATGAAGCTTACTATACTGTGTGAGATATTATACAAACAACTAGTAATACTTCATATACTGGTTCTGCAGTTTTATGACAAACTTTCACTGTTGCAAAATGAAGAATTAATGCGATAAAACTAAATTCTTGAAGTAATGCGACTAGAAGTTATAAGATAGTTATAAAAACAGCTTATTGATGAACTATTTTAGGCGAAAGTAATACTATTGTTATGACTACAGGAATAAAAACTTTTACTTTTGCAACACCAGTTGAATTAGAAGCTTGAACTTATTATTTTGAATTTACTTTAGTTTCTTGAAGTAATATAAGTAACTTATATTATCAAAATACAGATGTATATTCTTGATGAAGTATGTTCGAGAATTGAGTAAGTAGCTGAGTAGATTTATATTTCGAGATGGATTATGATAATTATAATCTATTTCAAGTATGAAGTAATTTATATCTACAAAATGACGGAACTATTTGAGTATTTCCTTGAACTAATAGTGTAGTAATTTGAAAAAAATTCTCTGATACAGAAATAGAGTTTAATCATGAAATTTTTTGACAAAAAATAGCATTAGCCAATTGAGTTACTTATGTTGCAACAAGTAAATGATTTGTATTATGAACTTGAGCAATAAGTTGAGCTTCAAATATTTCATTATTATGAAATGTTAATTGAGCAGATATTGCTTATTGTAATTCTTATACTTGAGCTCCTTTTGTATTTTTCCCAGTTAATCCTTGAGATAGTTATAAAATTACTTCATCAAGTACATTAGAAAGATGATATTTTATTCCTTATAATTAAAACTATGTTTGCAAAAATTAAAGATTGAGAAATAGAATTTATGTCAGATAAAGATTTCTGATGAATGATTAAAATATCTGATGAAGATTATGATAAATTATTAAAATGATTTATGTATAAAAATTGAGAATTTATTGAAAGAGAAATTTCAAAAGAAGAAAAATTACAAAATCTAAAACAAGAACTTGAAACAATTACTAATGATTTAGTAAATCTAAATTGAAAAATAGAATGAGCTAAAAAACTTAAAGAAATGTGAGCATT
>CALMDL010000012.1 GCA_937864995.1 uncultured Candidatus Altimarinota bacterium
AAAAAGAGTCTCAAACCAAAATATACAAAAACGAATAAAAGAAACACAAGGTAAAACTCAACATTCCGTTAAAAGAAAAACGAGATTGAATATTAAAAATCTTCAAATAATTGGAATTGGGATTATAAAGAGTTTAATAGTGATGTAGTTATGTGAAATGCAAGTTATTTTTGGTGAAGAGAAGCAATATTTGAATATTACTTTAAACCAGAATTTGCAGGTACTTATACTTATCCACCTGTAACTACTTATATGATGTATGATCCATTAATTAGAGCAAATGGTAAATTTAGTACTATACAAGTTAGATAATGAAAAAAAGATATATTTTTATCATAATTGGAATATTAGCAGTAAGTTTTTTATCTTACTGCTTTTTTCCAGTTGTTTTTTTTCAAAATAAAGATTTGCCATGAAATATAGTTTTGTACGATAGAAATGGTATTTTGATTGCAGATAAAGCAACAGAATTTTGATATAAAAAAATTATAGATTTAGATTTACAAAGCGAATTTGTAAAATCTCTTATTTTAATAGAAGATAAAAATTATTATAATCATTTTTGAATTGATATAATATCTAAAATTTGAGCATTAAATTCAAATTTTATTTATAAAAAAGTTGTTTCAGGTTGAAGTACAATAACAGAGCAATATATTAAAAATAGGTTTTTTATAAATAATAAAAGAACATATTTACAAAAAGCAAGAGAAGCAACTTTGGCTTTTTATTATAGTTTACCTTATTTTCCAAATACACTTTCTACATTTGAAAATAGGGAATTTACAAAAAAAAGAGTACTTAGTCAATATTTGCAAAATGCATATTTTTGAAATAATTTATATTGAGTTTGAGCAGCAATAGAAGTGTATTTTTGAAAAGATAATTTATCTGATTTAAATCAAGAGGAAATAGTTTTACTTATTACTCTTTTAAATAACCCGAGTAATAATTCAATTTATGATAAAAATTTTTCAGCATATTTTGAAAAAGTAAAAAGAAAACTTTGATATAATTTTGAAAGAAAAATTGATAAACTAAATAAAAAACAAAGCTTTGATAATTTTCCATTTGCAACTAAAGATTTATATTTTTGAGATGAAAAGTTATCTATTGATGCAAATTTAAGTATTTTTGCACGTAAAATTGTAAATGAAACTTTGGAAAAATTAAAACAAAAAAATGTAACAAATGCTGCAGTTTTTGCAATAAATCCAAAAACAAGAGAAATAATTATTTATGAATGAAGTAGAGATTTTTATAGTAGAGAAATTGATGGTCAAGTAAATGTTATAAAATCAGAAAGGCAACCATGAAGTACAATGAAACCATTTTTATATTTGATGGCCTTGGAAAATTGAGCTTGAATTAATTCTATGCTTTTAGACGTAGAGAGTGAGTATAATTCATTTAGTGAAGGTAAAACTTATATAAGTAATAATTATTCTTTAAAAGAATATTGACTTGTAAGGTTAAAAAATTCTTTGTGAAATAGTTTAAATAATGCAACTGTTAGGTTAGCATTTCATTTATGACTTGAAAATGTATATAACTTTTATAAAGATTATTGATTTGATTTAAAAGAATCTCCAGAGTATTATGGTTATAGTTTGGTACTTTGAAATCCTAGTATAAAATTACAAGATTTGGTTTATAGTTATTCAAAATTACTTGATTTAAAAGATAAAAATAAATTTTTACTTTATAATATTTTAAGTGATCCTGATAATAGGGATATAAGTTTTTGAGTTAATTCTATATTAAATACTTCTATACCACAAGCAGTTAAAACAGGTACAAGTAGTAATTTTAAAGACAATGTTATAATTTCTTATCATCCTGATTTTGTACTTTGAGTTTGGGTTTGAAATAATGATAATTCGTCTATGATTTGAGTAACAGGTATAACTTGAGCATGATATATTTGGCATCAAATAATTGAAGAAGCAATTAGATTGGGATATATTTATGATTATAATTTTGATATACCAGAAGGAATAGAAAAAAAATCATATTGTTTAGATCTGAGTTGTTTTAGAAAAGAAGTAAATTTTGATAAAGATTCTATAAATTATTATTCAAGAATAGCAGATAATGTTTATGATAATAGAGATTTATATGAAAAATTAAGTGATTTTGAAAAACAGAAATTACTAGATTTATGATTTTACTTAAAGTAAAAAGACTTTTGCAAAATTAGTCTTTTAAATATAATATTACCAAATTAGTAACTTATTAATATTTATGAAAAATAAAAAATTAATTCTTATACCTATTGTTATTTTGCTTATTGTATCTTTATTTTTGCTTTTTAATTTTTTAGAAAAGAAAAAACAAAAAGAAATTTACATGGAAAAAACAAAAAACTACAATACTAAAATTGATGATTATTTAAAGACATATTCAAATAGTTGATATACAATTTCAAATACAAGTAAAGAATTTAAATATGTTAGAGATGCTAGACAAGATGTAGTTTTACAAATAATTCCAACTGTTGTTGATTTTGATGTAGAACATAAAAGTGATTTAAAAAATTACAATGAATCTAAAATTGATTTTTTATTTTCAAATAATAAAATGACTTATGTATTTGATGCTATTATTAATAGTAATGAAAATACAATTTATAAATATTTGTTTATAAATTATTTACAAAATTATAGTAAAATAAATAATTTAAATAATCATCCTAAGTTAACTTGAGAAATTAATTATTCTGAACTTTTACCACTTGAAAAAGAAATATATAATTTTGAATTAGCTAAAGAAGAAGAATATATAGATAAATATTTTTTATTAAGTACTATTGAAAAATCTTGATTAGAAGTTGATCAAGTTTTAAAATGAAAAATATACTGAGACTTATTTTTTAATTTTAGTAGTTTTAAAGATAATGATAAATTATTATTATTACTTTATCTTTCAAATTTAGGAGAATTAGATGATTTTTTGACTTCTATACAAAAAGATTTACCAAAATTATTTTCATGACTTAATGATAATGATTTAGCTTATTATACTTATTTACTTAGTATAAAAGATAAAACAAATGAGGAAATTGCAGAAAATATAAAAAAATTAGAAACAGAATTTGATAATTTAAATTTGGATAACAAAATCATGTTTGTATGAATATTAAATAATATGTTAATAGATTATTCAAAATATTATGAAGAAATAGAAAAAACAGATAATTATTCACTTAGTTTAAAAGAACTTTTTATCAAATTTTTAGTATTTTCTAATTTCAAAAATGAATATACTATTTTAGATTCATATTCTAAATTTTGGTTTAGTTCATGAATGCAGGTAAATAGAAAAGAAGAGTTTATTTTATCACTTGAAAAACCATATTATTATGAGTCATATTCTCTTGATAAAGTTATTTATGATGATTTAATTGATACTAGAGTATGAGCATTTGATTGAAAAAATTTTTATTTAAATATAACACTTAAACAAAAGTAATATGAACTTCAAAAAAGATTTTCCTATTTTTACAAATAATCCAGATTTAGTTTTTTTTGATTCTACTTCTACTACTCAAAAACCGGAAAAAGTGATAAATTGAGTAAAAAAATACTTAGAAAATGATTATAGTAATATACATAGATGACTTTATGATATAGCTATAAATTCAGAAAAATTATATAAAAAATCAAAAGAAATTGTAGCAAAACATATTTGAGCAGAAGATATAAAAGAAATAATTTATACTTATAATTCTACTTATGCTAGTAATTTACTTACTTCTAGTTTGAGAAAAAGTAATTTTTTAAAATCGTGAGATAAAGTACTTGTAAGTATTGTTGAACATCATGCAAATCTTGTGCCTTGGCTTATATTAAAAGAAGAAATAGGTATAATTGTAGAATTTATTTGAGTTGATGATAATTATAATTTAGATCTTGCTGATTTTGATGAAAAATATGATGATAAGGTAAAGGTTATTGCTTTAACCCATGTTTCAAATGTAACTGGTCAAATTTTTGATTTAGCTGAAATAGGTAAAAGAAAAAGAGAAGATACTATTTTTGTTGTAGATGCAAGTCAAAGTGTACCTCATATGAAAGTAGATGTTAAAAAACTAAATTGTGATGCACTTTTCTTTACTGGTCATAAAGTTATGGCTCTTAGTTGAATTTGAGTTTTATGGTGAAAAAAAGATTTATTAAATGAATTAACTCCTAGTTTTTCTGGGGGCTGAGCTATTTCTGAAGTAACATGTAGTAAATATACAAGTGCGTGATTACCGGACAAATTTGAACCTGGTACTCCAAATGTAGTTTGAGCAGTTTCTTTACTAAAAGCATTTGAATATATAGAAGATATATGATGATTTGAAAAAATTGAAGAAATAGAAGAAGAGCTTATAGAGTATTTTTTAGAAAAATTAGAAACTTATGAGAATATAGAACTTATTTGAAGCTATAAGAAAAAAAATAGAGTTTGAGTTTTTTCTATAATTTTGGATAATTATCATTCAAATGATGTTGCAGAAATATTGGCTGAAAAAGGTATAGCTGTTAGAGCAGGTAAACATTGTGCACATCCACTTTTTACAAAAGCATGATATGCAAATTCTATAAGAGTTAGTTTATATATTTATAATACTAAAAAAGATATAGATAAATTTTTTGAAGTAATAAGTAATTTAAAAAAATAA
>CALMDL010000013.1 GCA_937864995.1 uncultured Candidatus Altimarinota bacterium
AAGTTTTAAAAATTTTCTTACTGTTGGATAGCTTATTTCTTTTTTATTTATTAATAATCTACCCTTGTTTATTTCTCTATATATTTTTTTTGTATTCATGATTAAAAAATTAATGCTGGTTTGTTATAATTAAAATCTAAACAAAGATGCTTGTCTTTATTTTCTAGTTTATTTTGATCTATTATGTAAAGCTCTGTAATATCGTTTATAATTTTATCTATAAGATCAGAGTCTTTAATTTTCATAATATAGATAGTTTTAAAATATTGTTTTGTTTTTGGTATAACTTCTATTTGCATGAAAGGCTCTCTATTATTCCAATCATTTTCATTTAGCCAAAATGTAGTGAAGTTTTTAGGTGTTCTTACTTCTGGTCAAAATATAAGAGAATATTTTTCAGCTACTTTTTCATATATTTTTTTGTGGTTTAGCATAAAGATTATTTATCATAATAAAATAATACACTAGTTTTTCAATGTTGTTCCATATAAATAGCTTTTCATGGGCATAAGCATAGTAAAGCTGTATAAATTACTTCAAAATTTTCTGGTTTAATTTCGCCCTTTGTTTCTAGTGTAATAAGAAAACTATCTACTATTTTTCTATTAATTCACTCAATAAATACATTTGCTGTATTTAAATGTTGTTGTTTATAATCAATAGATCATGTTAGATCTCTTTTAATGTTCCGTCAAAATGATTTTGTTTTTTTCATAATTATTTTTTATTAATATAAAATTATTTTATTACTACTTTTCTAGTATCTGGTCATAAAAAATTTAATTCAACTCAAATAGAGCTAATTGATGTATGATTAAAACTTACTTCTAAGTTTCCATATTCTTTTTTAATTCATTGTAATTCTTTTATTACTTCGCTTATTGTTTTTTTCATAATTATTTTTTATAATGCTAAAATATCTTCACAAATTGCATCAAACAATATTTGGTCTTGACTTCTCGCCACATATTCATTTGTATTGTTAGACGAAAAAATATAGTCGTCTTCTAGATCCATTAATGCTTTTAAATCTTTTTTCATTTCTATTTTATCATAGAAGTTTTTTGATTCTGCAATAAATCAAATTAAATCATCTATTAAATCATTTTTATTTTTAATATAGTACTCAAAATTTTCTAATTTTTCCAAGTCAATTTTAGTATTTATTTTTTCTTTTTCATTGATGATATAAAAATCATTATTAATTTTGTGTAATTTATACATATTATTTAATGTTATATTTTAAGTTTTTAAATTCCTTTTCTAGCCTTATTTCAATGCCTGATTTTCAATCAGGTATATAAATAGTTTTTCATTTATTTAATTCCATTAATTGAGTGTTAGTTATTGTATATAAATTTGTATTGCTCATATATTTATTATTATTAAAATAAAGTTTCTTTTGTAATTCAGATATAAATATTATCTAATTCTAAGTTAGGTATTATTCAAGGACTAAAACAAGTTTTAGTATTAAAAATATATTTTTCTAGCGGTAATAATACACTTAAAATTAATTGATCCCCATAGTCATCATTTTTTAATAATTCTTTTATTTTTCTTTTAACACTAGTTAAAGATTTGCAATAATATTTATCTCAAACATTTTTTTCAAAATGTTGATTAGTTCAATAATTAATTATATATATGTTATTCATATGTTTATTTTTAAAAAATTAAATTTTTATTAATTCCCCCGACTTTTCTCTTTGTTTTATAATCAAATCATTAGTATAATTTATTCAATTAAAAAAGATTAAACTATCTATTTTATAAAAAAGTTTTAGTTTTAACATTTCAAGGTCTTTTATTTTTTCTTTTTGTATATCCCCCTGTATTATAATTCAGCTTGTTTTTTCGTAAATATGATATTTTGTTTTTTCTTTTACTACAATTAAAGTTAATCATAATATATCAAATTCATTTAAAATTTTAAATTCATTATTTAAATTTTTATATTTATACATAGTTTAGAAAGGATTAAAAATTATATTCTAATGTATTTAGTATAGGTGTAAAATCATTGTCTAATGTTCATGATTCTAAATTAAAATCATTTTCTAATTTAATTTGTAAATCTTTTATTTTTTCTTTTAACATTTCTTTATTTTTCATAATTAGTTTTTAAGTATTAAATTTTAAAAATAGATTTTTCTTTGTCATATAAATATTTTGAGATTCTGAAAAAAACTTTTCAGTATTCTAGTTCCCCTTGTATTACATAATCGCCCCCTATTTCATTTACGATATTTGTTGTAATTATTTTTTTATTTTCATATAGTTGCTCTATGCTATGGTCGTTATAGTTCCATAATGTAAAACATTGTCAAATTACTATATATTTTTCGTCAATTATTTGCATGATAAGTTTATTATTAAAGTAAATTATTTTAAAAATCTATTGTCATATTCAGGAACTCCACAAAGTTTAGGCTCTATTTTTTCTCAAACTTTTGAAAGTAAAACATTGGCTTCAATAATTTCTTCATCGCTTAAATATGTCAAATTTTCGGTGCTGTCATCAATATGTAACAAGAAAATTCAAACTTCATTATAGAAAGTTTCTGACTCAGCTTCTTTATTTGTTATTATTCAAATTCAACTTGGATTTATTTTAAAACTGCAATTACTTGAAATTGCTTTAATAACTTTATAGTTTTGCATGATTTTATATTTGATTATTAAAGTAAAATAAAAGGATCATCATAAAGTTTGTATTTTATATTGTCGGCGATTTCTTTTCTTATTGCATCGGCTTTTGACAATTCAATATTATTTTTTAATATTTCTTTTTTGATATATTCATTTTGATTTTTCATAATGTTATTTTATTAAAGTTAAGATTTGTTTTTTTTTACCAACTTATAAAAGTTTTTAATCTTTTATAAGTTGATTTTTTTAATAAATTTAAAATAGTAAATTGTTTTATATGTTTTTCAATTCATATTTGCATGCTCAATTTCACCGAAAAAATAAAAGTTTATTAATTTCATATTATTTAAAAATTAAGTGCTAAACTATATATCAAATCTATTTCGTTTCTTTCTTTTAAAACATATAAAATAGTTCTTTTGTCTGGTCTTTTTTTATTTGCCATTAATAAATTATATAAATCTATAGATAGCATTGTTTTTATTTCTTTTTCTAGCATAATTAAAAAAATTAAATTATAAAGCTTTTATATTGTCGATGATTAATTTTCATCATTTAGTGATATGATAATCAATAAATACATTGTCTCTATCAATTAAATTTGTGTTTGTTATTCAATAACAAAACATAGCATCGCTTTTAGTTAATCATTTAAAAAATTCATTTGTTGCCCTGTCTTCAAAAAATACTACATATTTTGGATTTCAATTAATAGAATTATTAATTCTAATAAGATTTTTAATATTTACTAACATAATTATTTTTATTATTAAATTAAAGTTTTTCATTAAGTAAAATCAAGTTTACTTTTTTATTTTAATTTGTCAAAAGAAAATTAAATTTTTTTTATTTTCTTTTAAACATGTTTATTTTATTTTGTTTTTTTGATTCAAATAAAAATCAAATAGTAAAAACAAGTAAAACTAATATTAATGGATTTGTTAACATAGTTTAGAAAGGATTAAAAAGTAAAATATAAATCTAAATCAATTTCAAATTTTATTTTATTATCTTTTAAAACTCCAATAAAGTTTTTAAAATCTTTTTCAAAAAGCTTTTTTAATTTATTATACATAAATATAAAAGTTAATAAAATAAAATTGTCAATTATAATTGCTTTAAAAATATTGTGTCTGTAACTTCTTTAATTGTAAAAACAGAATCATTAAAAATTTTATTTGCTTTTATTTCATTTTTAAAATTCACTTGCATATTAAAAGATCCAGCATCGCAAATTTTTCAATTAAAAATAAACATTTTTTTATTTTGATTATTTAAATCATAAGTAGAATATAAAACTTTTGTATTTTTAGTAGATTTTACAAAATCTAACAAGCTAGTTTTTAAATATTGCATAATTATTTTTGTTATAAAAGTATTGTTTTTATTTACAATTAAGAAAAGGGATTATATTTTTATAAATCTTAAGTTTAAAACTCTTGTTTTGGTATAAGTTATATTTAATATATGTTTTTCTTATTTTGATAAATCAAGTTTACTTTTTTATTTTAATTTGTCAAAAGTTTTTTTTATTTTCTTTTAAAAATAGCATTAAGTAAAGCAAAAGTAAGCTAATTATTTTTTTAAAAATATATATATAATAATTATACATCTATTATTATAATACATTTTTTTTTTATTTAAGTCTAATTTTTAATTTATTTATTATTATATATATAAATAAGTGTATAATTAACACTTGATATATTATAGTGTAAATAAGTATATATAGGGAGATATAAATAAAAAAAATGTATTATAAAAATAGATACAGGATCAACTTCTATAACATAAGAGTTTTTTAATCCATAAGCTCTTGTTTTATTTGAGCCATTAAGGAACGAGACACAAGAAAAAATTTGACAAATTAAAATAAAACTTGCAAAATCAAGTTTATTTTTACCACCACATAAACATACTATATTATACAACAAAACAGATGCACAAGTCAAGCTGTATAAAATATAATGTAAACTTGTAACTTGCAAGGTTGCACTTGTTTTTAATTGATAAATAAAATTTATACCACAATGACACCACCCACAATATTTTAAAAAACGACACCACAAAACAAATACATTTTAATTGTTATTATTTAATAGTTTTATGATCAAAAAATTCATTTAAAAACTTTTAACCGATAAGGGTATAGCAACAAACTTTTAGCTGGGGGGTGGGGAAAGTCCCCCTTTCACAGCCAGACTATTTTAATCAAAAACATTGACAGATTAAAATATAAATATAAAAATTGACCCCTAAATTTTAACCACAAAATATAAATATACCACAAAATAAATACCACAAAATATAAATATACCACAAAATAAATACCACAAAAAAATAAAAAAATGGCTATATATTCATAAATATATAAAATTTGCCACAAAATTTACCACAAAATTTGCAAAAATAAAATTTTTTATTAATATATACCACATATTAATTCTTAATTGATAATAATGAGAAAAGAAAAAACTATAGTACAATTAAACTGACAAGATGTGTATTTTTCACCTAACTGAACTATATCATATAAAGTTCTAACTAACAATAGACCAGAATGATATGCAGAAATTGAAAGTAAGTTTAGAGATTTTGAGGATGTTAGATGAGACTCTTATGAGCAAAGACTCTCATTATTAAGATTTTATGAGGAAATATTTCCTGAATCAATAAAAGATTGAAAATTTGTTCCTGAATATATTTTAAATATGTTTCCTTGAACAGAATTTACTTTTAAATTAGAGCCAAAAGAATATATTTACCAATGTACTCCTGAAGAAATTGAACACTATAAACAATTTAATTTATCTGAAATAGAAGAACAAGAAAAAATACCACAAGAAAAAATACCACAAGAAAAAATACCACAAGAAAAA
>CALMDL010000014.1 GCA_937864995.1 uncultured Candidatus Altimarinota bacterium
AGTTATCATATTTGTATTGTATGATTTTTACTATTTCTTGTACTTCATTTGTTTCTGTTCATTCTATAGTTTTATAGATTGTTTTTTCTACTTTTACTAATCCACCCCAGGGTGCTCTCTCTTGCTTCGCAATTCACCTTGTATTTTTGTAATCATAAGAGTAAATATATTGTCTCTTGTTATTGAGCATATTTCATATCATATTTCAGTTCTTATCGTAGATTAGTTTTCAGTTAAGCTCTACAATTGGTTCTGATTCTGTTGTATTATCTGCTTCAATTATTGTTCAAGAGCTAGTTTCTATATTTCAACTACTAGTTTCTGTTTCTTGTGGTATTTCAAATCATACTTCTTCAGAATTAGATATATCTTCTTTATACAATTCTTTATTTGTATATTGATTTAGATTATTTATAGTATATATGAAATCTTTGAAATAGTTTATATTTCAATTTGCAGTTATTCTTCAATATGTTTCATTTAATCTATTTCACATAGTATCAATATTGTATTCTATGAGATCTTTATTTACAAATCTATTATTAAAATTTACTTGAATCAAATTATTATTTTCATCATAATTATATGATTCATATCAGTTTGAAGATATTAAATTATTTATTGTATATTCATAAGTAAAATTTTTGTTTAAAGTATTTAGACTTTCTAGTCTATTCCCATATTTTTCATATCAGTATGTTGTTGTTTTTCAGTTAGTGTATGTTTGTGATGTTAGGTTTAGACTATCATAATTATAACTAACTAATTCACTATTTTCTCTTGAAATTGTTTCTAGTCTAGAGTTGTTATCATAGTTGTATGATGTAGTTTTTCAGTCTATACTTATACTTGTTCTATTTCATAGATTATCATATGTGTAGTTTACAAGTTTTCCATTTTGTGTTTCACTTGTTAATCTATTTAGACTATCATAACTAAACAATGTTTCACTTCATTCATTATTTGTAGTTTTTGTTAGTCTTCATAGTGAATCATAGAAATAGTTTTCTTTTGTAATTCATATTACTCAAACTCAATTTATGATATTTTTTTCTGTTAATCTATTTTGATTATCGTAAGTGTAGTTTATACTTGTTCAATTTGCATCGATTTTTTTACTTACATTTGAATTAATATCATATTCATAACTTGTGTATGAATTATCAGGATATATTTGTCTAACTAGTCTGTTTAGTTCATCGTACTCATAATTTGTTTCGTTTCAGTTTGCATCTATGAGTTTTGTCATATTTGAATTTTCATCGTACTCATAGTTTATGACTTTTAACCCATTAGTTTCACTTAGTTTATTTCAAAGTAAATCATAAGTATAGTTTGTAGTGAATCAATTTTCATCTATTATTGATACTATTTGATTTAAATTATTATATATATATTTTTTTGTATTTGTAGTACTAGTAAGAATATCTACTCATACTTGGTTTCATTCATTTACAAGTCTATTATCATTATCATATTCATAATTTATAAGTATTGTGTTTCAATTTAAACCTTGTATCTTTTCTTCTATTAATTTATCATTTTT
>CALMDL010000015.1 GCA_937864995.1 uncultured Candidatus Altimarinota bacterium
TAAATTATTTTTAAAATCTTTAAGTTTACTTAAATCAAATTTTGGAGTTTTTTTATCAAAACTAAAGCTACTTCCACAACCACATCTATCAACTACTTGTTCATTGTTAAATATATAACGAACTTTCTCTTTTCAAGTATGATCAGCCGTAATAGTCTTTGTAATAACAGAATTTTTAAATTTATGTTTATCCTTTTTTTCTACATAAACAAAAAATGGACTACTACCTAATTCTAATTTTTCTAAACTATCATCTACAATAAAATCTTCTTTAATATTTATTTTTGTCCCAGAACATCAAGCATCATAAAAATAAACAAGTATTTTTTCAACTTTTCTTTCTATCAAATCTAATACTGTTTTTTTATCTAATTTCATCTTTTATAAATAAAAAATTAAAAACCTCATTCAAACTCCATACTTATAAGTACATTCATTTCACTAGCATATTCAAGTGGTAGTTCTTTTACTACTCCAGAAATAAAACCATTTACAATCATAGCCTTTGCTTCATCTTCATTTATTCATCTACTTCTTAGGTAAAATAAATAAGAATCATTTATCTTTCAAGCACTTGCTTCATGACCTACTATAGAACTACTATTTCCTACAATTATATTTGGAACAGTATCTGAAACAGATAAGTTATCTAAAAGTAGAGCATCACAATCTATCTTTGAAACTGATCAAGTTGCAGTTGGTTTTATATCAACAAGTCATCTATATGTACTTATTCAACCTCATTTACTAAGAGATTTTGAAACTATATTTGAAGTAGTATTTTTTCAGATATGAATAACCTTTGCTCAAACATCTTGATTTTGCCCCTTGTTTGCAAATGCAAGTCAAAGCATATCTGTTTTAGAATTATCTCAAACTAAAACACTACAAGGATAAAGCATAGTTACTCAACTTCACATATTTCATCATACCCACTCCATATAAGCATTTTCTCAAACTATAGCTCTTTTTGTATTTAAATTATAAGTATCAACACTCCAGTTTTCAACTGAACTATATCTCATATGAGCATTTTTATCTACAAATATTTCAACTC
>CALMDL010000016.1 GCA_937864995.1 uncultured Candidatus Altimarinota bacterium
CCTTCTTTTAAATTAACTATTTCTTGCTTTTTTTCTACAATAGCTTCTATATTTTTTCAATAAATAAGTTCTTCACTTGATACATTTTTATTACTATTATTACTATTCATATTCATCATACTAGAATGAAAATAATTAGCTCAAAAAATTGATATATAATAAAATATAACAAGCACAAAAATAGAAAAAAAAGTTATTTTTATAGCATTTGTAATATTATCTTTCATATTTTTTAAATTAATAAATATTATTTAAATCTCTTCAATCTCAAACTATTACTAACTACACTTACACTACTCATACTCATAGCAAAACTTGCAAATATAGGATTTAAAAGTCATAAGATAGCCAAAGGAATACCTATAGTGTTATATATAAATGCCCAAAATAAATTTTGTTTAATCACAAAAAGTGTTTCCATTGATAATTCAATCGCTTGAATTACTTTTTCTAAATTTCATTTTACTAAAACTATATCACTTGATTCTATAGCAATATCGCTTCAAGTTCACATAGCTATTGATAAATCAGCTTGAGATAATGCGGGAGCATCATTTATACCATCTCATACAAAAGCTACTTTTTTTCATTCTTTTTGTAATGAGATTATTACATTTAATTTATCTTCTGGCATAACTTCAGAAAATATATCATCAATTCATATATTTTTTCATATAAATTCTGCTGTTTTTTTTGTATCTCAAGTTAACATAATTACCTTTATACCTTTTTCATGAATCTTTTTAATAGTTTCAATAACTCAAGATTTTGGTAAATCAAGTAATCAAATAATACCAAAAATTTCATTATCATTTCATATTATAATTGGTGTTTTTCAAGATTCTGTAAGTTTTTCAATTTGAATATTTATTTCATCATTTATATCTTCAAATAATTTTTTATTTCATAATCTAATTTTTTCTCAATTTATTTCTCAAATTATTCATTTTCATCTTATTTCCTCAAAATTATTTACATCATAAATTTCATTTTTTGAATCGTAATTTGATATAGCTTTTGATAATGGATGATTAGATAATATAGATAATGATTTAGCTATTGATATAAAAATTTCTCTAGTTTTTGTTAAACTAATTATATCTGTAACTTCAGGTTTTCAATTTGTAAGAGTTCCTGTTTTATCAAA
>CALMDL010000017.1 GCA_937864995.1 uncultured Candidatus Altimarinota bacterium
ATGTGCTATATATTTAGAGGATGAACTTATTATGAGTTGAGTTATAAACTAAAAATTGATTTTAATTGTTTAATAAATATATTCCATAAGCTATCAATTTCGGTAGTGACTTAAAATTGGAGTTTAAAATGAAAAAGCTCATGCTTTTGATTATTGGTTTTATTGTTTTTGTTCAATCTGCTATAGCAGCTAATAATCAAAATATATTATATTATGTAGATTCATTCTATAGTAATTCAGAATCTGTAAAGGATAATTTAAGACAACAATCAACACTTGCAACAAATTCTTGTGGACCAACTTCCTTGTTATTTATTAATACACATTTTCAAATTAAAAATAATGGTATAAAACCTGGATTCTCAGAAAGTATACAAAATGCTCAAAATAAATTGGGAGAATTATATGCTAATATAAATCAAGGTTATAATACTACCACATCCTTAACTGAACTTAGGAGTATTGCAAGAAATAACTGGGGATGGACAAAAGTATTTAGAATGAGTTCTACATCAGGAGTAGATACTAATGTTAACAATTTGATTAATTATTTAAATTCAAATATACCAGTATTAGTAGTTCTAGATAGTTCTTATTCAGGTAATCCTGTTGCGGGAGCGCATGGAATAGACCATATAGTTGTTGTATATGCCTATCAAAAAAGGCAAGATAGCAATGGTTATGGTGCTTCTAGCCCATATAATAATAGGCAAAATGATAGAATTTATTTTTATGATCCTTATTATGGAGGTAATGGTTATTTTTTAAGATCTGAGATTTCAACTGCAATTGATTTAGCAGGATTTGCTTTTTTAACAGTCGCTCCTTAAATATTAAGATTTCTTAATAATTTTATTTAGACAATTCTTATTATTTAAATATAATGAGTGGGGTTTTATCCACTCATTTTTTATAAACTAAAAATATATGAAAAAAAACATTTTAATATCTATTTTAATTATCATTATATTTATTATTACTTATAATAATTATATATTAAACAATGATTTTAAAGATATATGTAATATTTCAGATAATACCAATTGATGTGAAAATTTTTATGAGAAAAAAGAAATAGAAGATTATAATATTGATATACTTAATTGATTTAATAAGTCTTATACATTAACATGATGATACATTTCATGTAATAGCTTAAATTTAAATATTGATAGTTTATATGACTTTAATTTAAATATAGAGTGATATAATAATATTAATGATATTTTTATTAATGTTGATGAAATAAATATTAATAAAATATCTAAAATATTAGATAATAGGTATGTAAAAAATTTATATTTAAGTTTTAAAAAATGAATTAATAATGAATATATAAATGAAGTTATAAATAAAATAGAATTTAAAGATTTAGAATATTTAAATATTGATAATGATAATTTAGAATATTTAAATATTCTAAATTATAAAATAAATGAATTTGATTCACTAAAAAGTTTACATATATTTTCTAATTGAACTTTAAATAATGAAAATATTGAAAATATTAAAAATCTTAGGATTCAAAAATTATGATTATCTTTTTCAGAAAAAAATTCAGTTAATGATATTGA
>CALMDL010000018.1 GCA_937864995.1 uncultured Candidatus Altimarinota bacterium
GTTATCACCACTAGAAAAATCTATTTTTAATCATACATTAGTTTCAAGTTCTTTTTCAAGTCTATCTCTAATTTGTCTTGATGTAACAAATTTACCTTCTCTACCAGCAAATGGAGAATTATTTACTAAAAATTCCATTTTTAGTGTAGGTTCATCAATTGTAATAGGTGGCATTGGAGTTGCTCAAGTAACTCAAGCTACAGTTTCACCTACGAATATATCAGCGATTCAAGCAATAGTAACTATATCTCAAGCAATTGCTTCTTTTGTTTTTAATTTATTTAATCATTGATTTGTAAGAATTTCAGTAATTTTACCTTTTCTTTCAACTCATTCATTTGAAGTAATAAATACTTCTTGACCAACTTTAACTTTTCATTCATAAATTCTACCAATACCAAGTCTTCCTAAGAAACTATCATATCATAGGTTTGCAATTTGCATTTTAAAAGGAGCATCAATATTATTTGGTGCTTCAGGAATTTTGTTCATTACGAAATCAAGAAGAGGAGAAATATCTTTTCTTTCAGGATTTTCATCAGTCCAAGCTAAACCTTCTCTAGCAATAGCATAAACTGGTTCATTTAAGTGTTCTAATTGTTCATCAGTTGCACCAAGTTGTACAAATAAATCAAATAATTGATCAATAACCCAATCAGCTCTAGCTGAAGGTTTATCCATTTTGTTAATAACAACAACTGGATGAAGTCCTAATTCAAGAGATTTTTTTAATACGAATTTAGTTTGAGGCATAGGACCTTCATAAGCATCAACAACTAGACAAACACTATCAACAGTTCTAAGTACTCTTTCTACTTCTGAACCAAAATCAGCATGCCCTGGAGTATCAACTATGTTAATTTTATTACCTTTATAAGTAATACCAGTATTTTTTGAATAAATTGTAATACCTCTTTCTTTTTCTTGAGCATTTGAATCCATTACACAAGTTTCAAGACCAACTCTTGCATCGAAATTGTCATCAGCTTTAAGTAATTCATCAACTAATGTAGTTTTACCATGATCAACGTGTGCAATAATGGCTATGTTTCTAAAAGACATAAAAAATATGTTTTAATATTAAAATAACAAATTAAGTTCAGTTTTTTGACTGAACTTAATTTTACGCAAGAGAGTATATAAATAAAATATAAAAAGTAAAGTTTTTTAAATATAATCCTTGACTTTAATAAAAAAAACACTCTAGTTAAAACTAAAGTGTTTTTTGTAATTACCCTTCGTAATTTGGATCAAAAGATTTAACAAATGGTAATAAAGCCATAATTCTAGCTTTTTTAATAGCATTTGATAATTTTTTTTGATTTTTTAAACATACACCAGTGTAATATCTAGGAGTAATTTTCCCAAATTTAGTAATATATTTTTTTAATAATTCAACATTTTTGTAATCAATGTTTTGTCCATCTAATGGGCAAGTAGTTTTTGTCATAATATTTTAGTTTAGTATAATAAATTTTGGATTTATAACCAAATCATTTTTGATTTGATAATTTATCAATTTTAATTTTTAAATCAATTAAAATTTATCTTCTTCTTCAATATCTATTTCATCAATAATTCCAGCCTCTTCAAAGTCTGATTTTTTATTTAAGAAAATAATATTTGAAATAACAACTTCTGTTTTATACGATTTTGTACCGTCTTCTTTTTCTATAACTCTAGTTTTCAATCTTCCTTCAGCATAAACTAATTTCCCTTTAGTAAGAAACTTTTCACATCTATCAGCTAAAGTTCACCATACAACACAATTATGAAATTCGCTTTCTGATTTATTTTCACCATTAGCAGTTTTATAATATCTGTTAGTTGCAATAGTAAATAATGCTACTTTTTTATTTGCTTCAGTAGTTTTTACCATAGGATCTCTAGTTATATTACCAATAAGTATAACTTTATTAACTGTTCTCATCTTATATTGTTTTAAAAGTATAAAAGCTAGGAGTTTTTTAATTAAGCGTCAACTCTAGTAAACATATATCTCCATATGTTTTTATCTAAGTTAATTACTTTAGACATTTCTTTAATTGATTTACCATTCATTTCTAAATCAAATAATATGTAGAAACCTCTATCTGATTTGTTAATTTTGTAAGCTAATTTTTTATCTCACCAAACATCTTCTTTTGAGATAGTAACTTCATTTTTTGTAAATAAAGCTTTTAAATCACTAACAGAAGCATTTCTTTGTTCTTCTGAAATAGTAGGATTTATTATTAGCATTAATTCGTATTTTGCCATGTTATTCCTATGGGTTAATATCCAATTGTTTAAATTGGAAGGTATAAAAATACTTTTTTTATAAAAAGTGGTCGTATTTTATTTAATTATATCAATATGTCAAAAAAAATTTGACTTTTTAAGCATTATAAATATAAAGACACCTGCAATTTTAATTTGTCAGTATAGCTCAGTTGGTTAGAGCGCGGGATTCATAACCCCGAGGTCGGTGGTTCAATTCCACCTATTGACACCATTTTATACTTAAAAAAGAGGTTTCGATTAAATTAAAGTTTTTTCGGAACTTTTTTAAATTGTAAAATTTAAAAATTCTTTTAAAATAGATTTTAGAGTTTTTATTATAAAAAATAAAAATTTTTAAATTTGTTTTAAAAATATTATCTAATTATCAAAAAAATGTTTATTGATGAAGTAAAAATTAAAGTAATTTCTTGAAAATGATGAGATTGAGTTATCTCATGGAGAAAAGAGAAATATATTCCGAAATGAGGTCCTTGGGGATGAGATGGTTGAAGATGAGGAGATGTGTATTTACTTACAGATCCAAATTTAAATACTCTTTCTGAATATAGACATAAAAAAGTTTTAAAAGCAAAAGCTTGAGAAGCTGGTTGAGCATCAAATATGCATTGAGCAAGTGCTCCAGAATTGGTTTTGAAAGTGCCAGTTTGAACTATTGTAAAAGATGCTAATACTTGAGAAATAATTGCTGATTTAAGCGAAGAAAATGTAAAACTTTTAGTTGCTAGATGAGGTAGAGGTTGATATGGTAACGCTCACTTTTGTTCTAGTACAAGACAAGCTCCTGCTTTTGCAGAAATATGAGATGTTTCAGAAGAGGTTGATTTACATTTAGAATTAAAACTTGTTGCTGATATATGAATTATTGGTATTCCAAGTGCTTGAAAATCATCACTTATATCAAAAATCACAAATGTAAAAGCAAAAATTTGAGATTATCCATTTACTACTCTTACTCCAAATCTTTGAGTTTTGGATCATAAAGGTAAATCACTTGTTTTAGAAGATGTTCCAGGATTAATTCCTTGAGCAAGTCAATGAAAAGGTCTTTGAATAGAATTTTTAAAACATATTGAAAGAACAGGTGTATTATTACATCTTCTTGATATGTATAGAATGGATCAAGTATTTACAGATTATACAAATATAAGAAAAGAATTAGAATATTTTTCACCAGATTTAGCTACAAAAGAAGAAATGATTGTTTTTTCAAAAGCAGATTTACTTGATAGCGAAATGAAAGAATTTATAGTTAGTGAATTTAAAAAACAATTTGATAAAAAAGTTTTTGTAATTTCAGCAGCAACTTGAGAATGAGTAGAAGAATTAAAAGACTTTTTAATTGATAATTACTCTAAAGAAAAAATTCTTAGAGAAGAATGATATCAAGTAAAAGAAGTTAAAATCTATGATTTAAAAGATGATAGTGAAGATGTGCCAAAAAGATTTAATTTAGAATATGTTGAATGACATAAATTTAAAGCAACATGAGCAAGGCTTGAACAAATTGTTAGAATGACTGATTTTTCAAATCTTGAAGCAATTGCAAGAGTTTATGATGTGATGGAAAAAATATGATTAATTAAAACTTTAGAAGCAGAATTGGATGCTATAGTAAAAGAAGAAGGTAGAGATAATTCATCATTTTTTGAATGAAGTGATGAAGATCAAATTATGCCAAAAATTGTTATAGCAGGTAGAGAAATTCCACTTGATAAATTAAGATATAATTTATAAAATAAACACCATTATTAATGGTGTTTATTTTTCTTGCTATTTAAGGATTTTTTCTTATAATTCGCAAAAATTTAAAAAATAATAATAATCACTTTATGAAATTTAATTTAGATAATTTAGT
>CALMDL010000019.1 GCA_937864995.1 uncultured Candidatus Altimarinota bacterium
ATAATCTGTTTTTAATATTTTTGGACAAGCATTTTCAATAGAACGATTAAGGTCACAAAAAGCTCTTGGAACTTGTCATATTATAAGACAAAGCTTTAATTCTGGAAATCTAGTTTTGATATATTCAAAAATACCTTTGGAAATAATTCAAGAACCTAAATCTGATTCATGAATAATATAATCCATAATAGTTTTATCTTCAAAATCATTTTCTCTTAGATTTTGTTTTATTATATCAATCCAAATTTTATCTACTCAATCGTGTGGAGCGTAAATAAAAAAGTCATATATTTCTGACTTTTTTAATTTATGTGTTTCGTAAACAACAAATGGTTTCATAAAATTTTTAAAATTATACATTTCATTTTCAAGCAGCTTCAAGTTTTGCTTGTTGATCAGCAACAGCGCAGGCATCAATTATTTGTCATAATCTTCACATCATAATTTGTGGTAATCATGAGAAATTTTGACCAATTCTATGATCTGTTACTCTATCTTGAGGAAAATTATATGTTCTTATTTTTTCACTTCTATCTCAAGAACCTACTTGTGCAAGCCTAGCTTCTCAAAGTTCTTTTTGTCTTTTTTCTTCTTCAAAAGTAAATAATTTACTTCTTAAAATATTCCGAGCTTTTTCTCTGTTTTTATGTTGTGATCTACCATCTTGACAGAAAACCATAATACCAGTTGGAATATGTTTTAATTGAACAGCAGAATCTGTTTTATTTACATGTTGTCAACCAGCTCAACTTGATCTAGTAAAGTTCATTTCAACATCTTCTTCTTTTAAATCAATATCTACTTCATCTACTTCTGGCATTATAGCAACAGTAATAGTTGAAGTATGAACTCTTCATTTACTTTCTGTTTCTGGAATTCTTTGAACTCTATGAACTCATGATTCATATTTAAATCTAGAATATGCTCATGCTCATTTAATTTCAAACATTATTTCTTTTATTCAACCAGTTTCATTTTCTGATTGTTCTGAAACATCAACAGTAAATCATTCTCATTCAGCAAATAAAATATATGATTTTGATAATTCTGATGCAAAAAGAGATGCTTCATCTCATCCTGCTCAAGCTCTTACTTCAACTATAATATTTCTATCATCGTTTGGATCTTTAGGTAATAAAGAAATTTTTAATTTTTCTTCTAAAATAGGAAAAGCATTTTCAGCATTTGCTATTTCTTCTTTTATCATATCTCTCATTTCTTCATCTTTTTCAGTATAAAGCATAGCTTTATTTTCTTCAAGAGACTCATAAAGTGATTTATATTCTTTATATAAATTTACAGCTTCATCAATAGATTTTTTTCTACCTGCAACTTCTCTCATCTTTTTTTGATCTTTGAAAATTTCAGGGTCAGACATTTTTTTCTCTAACTCTTCGTATTCTAAAACTAAATTATCTAAATTAAATTTCATAAAGTGATTATTATTATTTTTTAAATTTT
>CALMDL010000020.1 GCA_937864995.1 uncultured Candidatus Altimarinota bacterium
ATAAGTATTCAACCTTATGTTTATTAATTCATACTAATATTTTCGATATAATAGGTATTCTTTCTATTAATTCAAAAATTCTAAAAATTCTAAAAATTCTAAAAATTGCAAATATTGAATAAGTTCAAATTCAATATATTCAAATTAATATAAAAAATGGTAAAAATGAAAGTAAATCTAATATATTCATTATTTTAAAGGGGAATCCTATTTTTTTATCAGAATTATACCATCTATAAAAATATTCTATTAAAAAAATAGTTGAAATTATTAAATCTGCAATAAAAAACTGAATTAAATATTTTTCATTATATCAAGGAATTGTACTTAAAAATACTATAAAAATTGATACAAATATAAAAAATATAATTGTATAATTTGCAATTAATCCAAGTTTTGTATCAGTTCTTTCAAATATAGTATTTTTATCCTCATCTGGAATATCATATCCATATTTTACTTCTCTATATTTATTTTTTATGTATTTAAATATCATTTTCTATATTTTAAATATATTTTAATTATTATAACATATTTATTTTTACTTAACAAAAAAAGACGATTTAAATCGTCTTTTTATTTTATTATTTTATCAATTAATCCATATTTTAATGCTTCTTCAGCCGTCATAAAGTTATCTCTATCACAATCTTTTTCTATTTGCTCTAGTGTTTTTCAAGTGTGCTTTGCAAGTATTTTATAAAGTCTTGTTCCAGTTTTAATTATGTGTTCAGCAGCAATTCTTATATCTGTAGCTTGTCATTCTGCTCAACCAAGAGGTTGGTGAATCATGATTTCAGAGTGAGGAAGAGCAAATCTTTTTCCTGGTTCTCCTCAGGCTAAAATAATAGAACCCATACTAGCAGATAAACCTATACTTACAGTGTGAACTGGACATTTTACATATTGCATTGTGTCATAAATTGCAAGTCAAGCAGTTACATGACCACCTGGACTATTTACATACATAGTAATTGGCGCTTTTGGATCTTGTTTTTCAAGAAATAAAAGTTGAGCAATAACAGTATTTGCAA
>CALMDL010000021.1 GCA_937864995.1 uncultured Candidatus Altimarinota bacterium
AAGTTCTGGCTTAACAATTTCAATTCATAATAATGTATTTGGTAATTCTCAAATATCTGCATTTTCAAGAAGTTCTTGTCTAAGTAAACTATTTTTTGAAATATTTAATTCAAAAAAATTATTTTCATCTTCTGGAAAAAGAATATTTATATTTATATTTTCATCATATTTTTTAAGTTTTACTAAAACTTCTTCACTTGTTAATTTTGTTTTTAATACTAATGTATACGAATCTTTATTTTCTATAGAATTAATTAAAGTATCTTCTGCTTTTTCTAAATCTTTTTTTGAAACATTTATTTGAGAAGAGATATTTTCTACTAAATCAACATTTGCAGTTATTCAAGCAATTGCCTTAAGTGTAATTACATTTTTTGTTTCATCTAATATTTCTTTTATATCAGACGAAGAATTTTCTTTTTTTATTTCTTCTTGTTTTTCTTGTATATAATCTTCTATTTCTTGCTGTTTCTCTTGTATTTGTTCCTTTAATTCACTATCTTTTACTTTTGATTCTATATTATCAAGAGTAGTATTTAAAGAGTTTTCTATATTATCTAATAATTTAACACTATTTATCTTTTCTGATTGCAAATTATAATCATTATTTGCAAAAACAAAACCTAGATTATTAAGTGAAAATACACTTAATAATATATATCACAAAAACTTTTTCATAAGTGAAAAAAGTTATAAAATAAATAGGAATTAATAAATTAAATCCTAATGATTAATAATATTAATTATTTATAATAAATCAAAATATTTTAGCTATTTAATGCCATTAAATTTTAATATAGATTTAATATTGACTACAATTTTACTGAATACTAAGCAAAGATAAATTTAAAAAAAGTACAGAATTTGAAAAATCTAAAATTTCTTGTAAAATAAGAAAAATTATATCAAAAAAATAAAAATGCTTCTAGTAAATCTAAATCTTGATAAATCAAAAATAAACAAATATCTATCAAATACACTCCTTACAAATATAGATAATTGCTTAAGAAATGATAAAAAAATCATACTATACTTAAACAAAAGATGAGAATATAGTTCTCTTATTTGTAATAAATGCAGTTATTTATACAAATGTCCAAATTGTGACAATTCTATGAGTATACACTGAGAAAATATGACTTGTCATTTATGTAATTTTACTCAAAAAGTACCTAAAAATTGTGAAAAATGTAATAGTAGTGAATTACAAAAAGTATGAGTATGAACTGTTCAAATAGAAAATATTTTAAGAGAAACATATAAAGATAAAAATATATTTAGGCTTGATACTGATATAGTAAAAAATAAATCTGATAAAGAAAAAGCTCTAGAAATACTTAAAAATGCTCAAATAATCATATGAACAAAAATGATAACTACTTGATTTGATTTTGAAAATGTAGGACTGATATGAGTAATTTTATTAGAACAAGAACTTCAAATACCAAAATATAATACAAGTGAAAAAGTATATTCAAATATAAAACAATTATTTTGAAGATGATCTAGACTTTGAGTAGAAACAAATTTTGTAATTCAAACATTTATTAGTGAAAATGAACTAGTAAAAGATATAGTTTATGATAATTATAAAGAATTTTTTATAAAAACTCTAAAAGAAAGAAAAACTTTTAATTATCCTCCTTTTTGTGAGTTAGCAACAATTGAATATAGAAGTAAAGATATAGAAAAAGGCTTAAAATACATAAATAAAATAAAAGATAAATTGGATTTAAACAACGAAAAAAAAGAAATTCAAATTATATTAAACCCAAATTATAGTAAAAAATATAATCAATTTTATTATAAAATAATTGTAAAATGAAATAATTTAAAAAATTATTTAGAATGCATAAAAAATGATATATTTAGAGATAGCAACTTAATTGTTATTTTTGATTAAATAAACAAGAAAGCTGTATAAAAGTTTTTAACAAAAAATATTTTTTAATCTTGATTTTTTAATCATTTTTTTAATAATTAGCTATATAAATATAGAATACTAACTACAAAAATATGAAATTTACGATATCTACACAAAGCTTAAAAAAATGACTTGAAGTTGTAAATCATGCAACAGCATCTATATCAACAACTCCTATTTTAGAAAATATATTATTAAAAGTAAACTACAAAAATATAGTTTTGACTTCTAATAATCTAGAAATGGCTATAGAATATATAATATCAGATGATTTAAATATAGAAAGTGAGTGAGCATTTTGTATACCAAGTAAACTTTTTACAAATTATATAAATTTAGTTACTGATGATACTATTAAATTAGAATTATTAAGTGATGATAGTATAAAAATAAGTACTTCTAGCTGAAAATTAAAAATAAAATGACTAGAAGCTTCTGAATTTCCTCTTATTCCTTCAATTAGAGAAGAAGTAAGTTTAAATATATCTTGAAAAATAGTAAAAAAAGCAATTGATAAAACTCTTTTTTCAAGCGCAGAATGAAATATTAGACCAACTCTTGCTTGATTATATGTAAATATCAAAAATAACGCTGTAATTTTTGCTTCAACAGATAGTTTTAGATTATCGGAATATAAAACTATTTTAAATGAAAGTGTTTCAAATGATTTTTCACAAATAATACCAAGTAAAACTTGTAATCAAATAAAATCAATTTTAAATGATGATGATGAAGTAAAAATTGTTTCTTGAGATAATCAAGTGGCTTTTTTAACAGGAAATATAAAAGTATATTCTAGACTTTTAAATGGTAAATTTCCAGACTATGCTTGATTTTTTCCTACTACTTATACAACAAAAGCAGAAATTAATAGAGTTGATTTAATGTGAGCTCTAAGAAAAATAAATTTAGTTAGTCGTGAAAATAATTACTCAATAAAAATGAGTTTAAGTAATGAAAGATGAATAGAATTAGAAACTTCTGAAACTCAAATTTGAGAAGGTGATGTAACATTAGTATGAGTTGTAGAATGAGAAAATAATATAGTTTGAATTAATTCTACTTACTTTTTAGAAGTATTATGAGTTATAGAAACTACTCATGTAAGTATTAGTTTTGAAAACCCATTATCTCCTATACTTATATCTCCTATTGCAGATCCTGAAAAAGAAGTAAAAGATAGTTTTAAACACATAATAATGCCTTTAAAAATATAAAATTATAAAATGGATAAAATAAAAGAATTAATTTTAGATATAGAAAAATTAAAACTAGAACAAAAGTTTACAAAAGCAATTGAAATTTTAGAAAAAGGTCTAGTTATTTATAGCTGAGATTATAGATTATACGAAGAATTAGCAGACATTTATTTATATAAATGAGAATTAGAAAAAGCTTTAAAATCAGTAAATTTTTGATTAGAATTAAATCCTCTATCAGCTACTTGAAACTACTTAAAATGATTTATTTTACTATCAAAAGACAGAATAAAAGATTCTATAGAATTTTTAGAAAAATCAAATAGTTTAATGTGAAATAATTCAGAAGTTTTAAGAAACCTATGATGGGCATATACTATGCTTTGAGAAACAGATAAATGAATATCTATTTTAAAAAGAGCTCTAGTTATAGCCCCAAATGATGAATTAATCACAGAAGATTTAGCAATGGCTTTAATTTGAATTTGAGAAGTTTCAGAATGAAATGGACTTCTTAAAAAAATATGAAAGAAAAATATTTCATAAATAATAAACAGTGAATTTTAAAAGAAATGAAATCCCTGCAAAATATATTTGAATAATAGATATTTGAACTTACAAAATTAGAGTTTGAATATGTAAAATACTCAACAGAAATGTTGAGTTAATTTGATATTGAGAAAAAAGACAAGACATAAATGATATAGATTTACTTGAAATAAAAAACTTAGAAAATGTTTGTAAAAATATAAGTCAAGCTGTTGATAAAGCACAAAATGATGCAAAAATAAAAATAGATGACTTTATGATAAATGTTATATCTCCTAATTTATTTTTTGAATCAAGTAAAATAAATTTTTTGAGAAATAAAGATATACCAATAGATGAAAATGAAGCATATAATATACTTAGAGATTTAGAAAGCCAAGCATTTAGAAATCATTACAAAAGAATTAAAAATTCTACTTGATACAATAAAAGTGATTTACAATTAATAATTAGCGATGTATTAAATCTGGCAATAGATTCAGAAAATAATGCAAAAAATATAATTTGAACTAATCCAAAAAATATTAATTTATCAATATTAAATATATTTGTAACTGAAAATAAAGCAGAATTTAAAAACTATATTTCTAGATATTTGAAGAAAAATATAATAAATATTATACCTACAGAATTTGCTCTACTTTCTCTATTTCATGATAAAAAAAGTGTAATAATAATTGATTTATGAAATAGTCATACTTCAATAATAGTAAAAAAAGATAATTTTGTTTTATGAGCAAAAAAACTTTCATTTTGAATAAATGATTTAATAAAAAGGATAAGACAAAATTATAATCTAACTAGAATTGATATAATAAATAGCATTGATTCTGAAAATTTTTTAAATGAAAAAACAGAATTTTTAGAAATATTTAAAGATATAATAGCTATAAGTTTAGAAGATATATTAAAAGATGAAGTATGTCCTGAAAATTTTTTTATGGTATGATGATGAGCAAATAAATTTATAAAAAACTATTTAGAAGAAATAAATTTTAATAATTATAATCTAAAAATAGTAAAAAATATAAAATTTATCTCTCCAAAAATAGACTTTATTGATGATAAAATAACTGAAAATCCTTTATGGATTGATTCAGTTAAATCAAACATAAACATTTATGCAATGATAAAAACTGCTCTTGATTTTATAAAAAAAGATAAAAGTAAAATAGAAAGAACTTTAAAAGAAATAATAAAAGAAATCAATTAAAAAAGACCTTTAAAGGTCTTTTTTAATTGATTTCAGTTACAGTTACTTTTTCTATAAAAAAATCTTCTAATCTTCAATTTATTTCAGAAACTTTTTTATTTTCAACTATTATTTTTCAATAATTAATAATACTTATTTTATCACATATTTCTTCAACATCTGCCAATATATGAGTATTAAAAAAAACAGTTGTTCCTTCTTTTCTTAAAGATACTATCAAGTCTTTTACCATTTTTCTTCAAATTGGATCAAGACCACTCATTGGTTCATCAAGAAATAATAATTTAGGATTGTTAATAATAGATTGAGCAAGTCCTACTCTTTGAAGCATTCATTTAGAATAATCTTTTAAATATTTATCTGCTGCTTTTTCTAAACCTACTCTTTTTAACAATTCTTGTACTTTTTTATCAAGTTCTTGTCATTTTAGTCAGAAAAACTTTCAATTAAATTCTAAAAATTCTCTTCAAGTTAAATGTTTATAAAGATAAGTATTTTCAGGCATAAAACCTATTTTTTTCTTTGATTCTAAAGTAAGTCATTTTTCTCAAAATATAACTATCTCTCCACTTTCTGGCTCAATTAATCACAAAATTGATTTCATAGTAGTAGTTTTTCATGCTCAATTTGGTCACAAAAAACCATATATTTCCCCTTCTTCTACACTAAAATTTACATCAAATAAAACTTGTTTTTTTGCTAAAGTTTTATTTATTTTTTTTACTTCTAAAATTTTCATCATCTAAATTATAAACAATATAATTAATATGATTTTATAAAAAATAACACTTATGTAAAGCTTAAATTTGATTTTTTTTTCAAGCTTTATATAATCTTTAAAAGATTTAAATTATAAAAAAGAAAATATGTTAACAAAAGCGAAAGAATGAATAGATAAAGCTATAAAACACCTAGATTTAGAATATTCTAAATTACAATTATGAAGAGCAAATCCTGCTATGGTTGAATGAGTATTAGTTGAACAATATGGTTCAATGCAACCAATACAAAATATAGCTACTGTTTCAAATCTAGATGCTCAAACTTTGACTATAAAACCATGGGATAAAACTGTAATTCATGCTATTGCAAAAGCAATTACAGAAGCATGATTATGATTAAACCCACAAACAATGGCTGATTCAGTTATGATAAAAATGCCATTATTAACAGAAGAAAGAAGAAAAGAAGTAAGTAAAATTGCAAAAAATCTTGCTGAAGATGCAAAAGTTTCTGTTAGAAATGCAAGACAAGAGTCATTAAAAGTAATTAAAAAAGCTGAGGATGATAAAGAAATAAGTGAAGACATAAAAAAACAAACTGAAAATGAACTTCAAAAACTTATAGATGATGCAAATAAAAGAATTGAAGAGCATTACAAACACAAAGATGCAGATATAATGAAAATAAAATAAAAACTTGATTTATAATATATTTCTTATATAATCTTGCGGTAACTCTTGAAAAGAGATTTGATTTTATATATTAATTTAAGCTAAAAATGGCTAAAGGTAAAAGAACTTATGTTGGATACTATTCAACTGAAACTGGAAACCTTGTTCACGTAACAAATATTCAAAAAAAGAATTTTGAAGCTGGGAAAAAAGGACCTGAATTAAGAAAATACAATAAAGTAACTAGAAAACACGAAGTGTTAAAAATGAAAGAAATTAAAAAAGGGTAATTTTAAAAAATTACTTTTTTTTTGTAAACATTATAAAAAATACCACTTTAAAAGTGGTATTTTTTATGTTCTAAATGTATTTTTTTCTATAAAATCATCTACTTCTTTTTGTAAATCTATAGTAATTATTTCATTTGTTGAAACTATATTTACATCTTCATCATTATCAAAAGCTTCCATCATTTTTGTAAATTTAAGAGCTTTTTCAAATTCTGTTACTTCCATTTCGTTATTTGGTATAAAATCAAGTTTTGACTCCATAATTTCAATTCCCTTTTCTTGTAAAAATTTTTCTACTTCCAAAAAATCTTCTACACTTGTAATTATTTTTATATATGACTCATCATTTATAATATCTTGAGCACTTGTTTCATAAACTAATTCTTCTATAGATTCAAAACTATGATTATTTGGATCTATAAATATAACTCAAGCTCTATTAAACATCCATGATACAGCTCATGTTTCTCAAAGTGTTCAACCATATTTTGAAAAAATATGTCTCATGTTTGCAACTGTTCTATTTTTATTATCAGTAAGTGTAGAAACCATTACAGCAATACCACCTGGAGCATATCATTCATATATAATTTCGGAAATTTGTGTTGCAGATTTATCTTCTCAAGTTCATTTTTTAATTGCTCTATCAATATTATCATTTGGAACTCAAGCTTTTTTAGCAGTATGAATAGCAGCATATAAAGCTGGGTTTTGATCTGGGTCTCATCATTTTACTGCAGCAATTGCAATTAATTTTGCATGTAAACTAAAAATTTTTCATTTTACTGCATTTACTGCATTTTTTCTAGCTTGTACAACTGGTCCTCTTCACATAATTTATTATTTATATTTTAAAACTATTTTTTTATTTTATGAGTTTTAACTTTTTTGTAAAGTACAAAACTCTTTTAACATTTTTCTAAACCATAATTTATCTCAAAAAAGATATGTTAAATCATAGTGTGCTCTTTCTATACTTATTCCTCTATCAAAGTAAGAATTATCTATATTTTTAGAATTTACTATTTGAGTAATTAAATTTAATTTTTCATTATTATTTCTTCATCTAGTTGGAAATTTTACAGTTTCTATATTTGGAAATTTTGAAAAAAACAAATAAGTATAAAGATTTAAATTATCACTTCTAGAATAAAAAGTTCATAATTCTAAAGCTTTAAGTTTAGCACTTCATCAAATTTCTTTTGATTTATTTGTTATGTATTGTAATCATGATTTTATTGATAGTTCTATTTCATTTTCTAGTTCTTTAAATTCAGTTAAATTAAGATATTTTAAAGCTCTTAAATATGTAAAAATACATATATTTCTATCTGATGAAACAGGTTGCATAGCATCAAAAAACAAATCTACTCTATTTTTTGATATGTTTATTAGTTTTATTAAATGATTTTTTTGTTCTTCTATATCCAGAAATCATAAATCCAACTTTCACAAAGTAGATGCAATTTCAGAAAATATATCAACATAATTATCATCTAAAATTTTAATTTTATCTTCATTTGATAATTCATTATTTAATATTATTTTTTTAAAATCTGGTTTAAATTTTTTCTTTATAATTAAATCATTAACAACTACTGTACATATGTCTTTTGCTCAATATTTATGTTCTGCATAGCAAAGTCAGTTATTATATCTACAAAAATCTCACTCTCAAAAAACTTCAAATAATACATTAGGAAATTCTAAGACAATACTTTCAATTTCTTTTAGTGTTATTTCCCTACTTAAAATGACTTTATTCACTTTATAATTATCAAGCATGAAATATATAGCTTCTTTATTATAGACAGCCATTATAGTTGATATATTTATCTTTCAAGAATAATCTATACTTTTCAGATATTCCAAAATTCATATATTTCAACAAATTATTCAATCTATTCATATTTCAATAAATTGATTTACCATTTTTTCTATATATGAAAAAGTTTCATCAGTATAATACCAAGCATTTAAATTTATAAAAAGCTCTAATTTATGATTATGAACTTCTTCACAAATCAATTTTAAAGTTTCAAAATCTGTAATTTGTTCATGCTCTGAAAATCTACCATTTGGACTTACTTCAAATCAAAATCTAGTATACCAATCTGGTGGATTATATCATGTAAAAAATTCAGTTGCTCAAGCTAAAACTAAATCTCAAATATATTTTTTTACATCTTTTGCATTTTTTCAAGTACTCGAAAATCAAAGTCCTACAATTTTTTTAAACATAATTTTATTTATAAATATTTTTTAAAATTATACTTTTAAAAACAAA
>CALMDL010000022.1 GCA_937864995.1 uncultured Candidatus Altimarinota bacterium
AAAAAACATTATATTTTCTAGTAGTGCAACTGTATATAGTATAACAAGTCCGGATTCTATAAAATCCGGACTTAAAGAAGATTCAATAACTTGAAATACAAGTAATCCTTATGGTACTACAAAATTTTTACTTGAAAATATATTAAATGATCTATCAAAATTTTCTTGATTTAATGTAATAAATTTAAGATATTTTAATCCTATTTGAGCACATCCAAGTTGACTTATCTGAGAAAATCCAGATTGATTACCAAATAATTTATCTCCATTTATTATGAAAGTTGCTTCTTGAGAATTACCATATTTAAGTGTATTTTGAGATGATTATGAAACTATTGATGGTTCATGAGTTAGAGATTATATAGATGTAATTGATTTAATAGAAGGTCATTTAAAAGCATATGAACTACTTGAAAATCTAGATTTTGATTGATTTATCGATGAATTTAATTTATGAGTAGGTAAGTGAGTAAGTGTTTTTCAAATTATAGAAACTGCAAGAAATGTAACACTTAAAGATATACCTTTTAAAATTGCTCCTAGAAGAGCTGGTGATATATGAGAATTTTATTGTGATCCAATTAAAGCAAAAAATATACTTGATTGGGAATCAAAAACTTCAATTGAAGAAAGTTTAAAAAATGCTTGGAAATTTTATAATAATTAAATAAATGAAAGTATCAATTTTAATTTGTACATATAATAGTTGAAAATATATTTTATCTACTATTAGTAGTGTTTTAGTTCAAAAATTTTTTAATTTTGAACTTTTAATATTAGATAATAATTCATCTGATAATACTGTAAAAAATATTCTATCATTCAATGATGAAAGAATAAAACTTTTTAGATCAGAAAAAAATTATTGACCATATGCTGGATTAAATTATTTATTAGAAAAATCAAATTGAGAATATATAGCTATACTAGATCATGATGATTTATGGGCAAGTGATAAATTAGAAAAACAAGTTAATTTCTTAAATAAAAACTCTAATTATATATGATGTTGAACTAGAACTTTTATGTATTATGAAAGTGATTCTAAATAATTTGAATAT
>CALMDL010000023.1 GCA_937864995.1 uncultured Candidatus Altimarinota bacterium
AAACATATAACTAATAATCGATTGAAGTAAGGGCTTATTTTTGTTATAGGTTCGTAAGATGACATACTCGATTCGTTCGGCTAGAATCTCGACAATGCGCGTTTTCTTATATGAGTTCAAGTCATTATAAATACGGATGAGATGATCAACATATTATTTTTTATCAAAAACAATTTTTGGAAATCATTCTATAACTCAAAGTATTTTTTCAGATTCTTCTTTTCTAGCTTTTTCAATTACATAATTCATTATAGTTTCTGAAGCTGTATTTCATGTTTCAATTATAAATGATTCACCTCAATCACTAAAAGGTTTATAGTATCATAAAACTGATTGTACATGAAAAAAGTATTGTTGAGGAAGATGATTTTCTACTTCTTTTAATTTATTCATTATATTAGATAAAAAATATTTTATGAATTATAAAATATAAATTAATAAAGTCAAATAATGTAAATAATAAAAAAAGAGCTAATTAAGCTCTTTTTTGTTTTGATACTAAGTATAATCAAGCAGCAAAAATAGAAACAAGTAATAATATAAGCATTTCAGGACCAGTTTTTATTTTAGTTGCTTCAGATAAATCTCATTCATATATTTCTCAAGATCCAGTTTCAGCTAATGCCTTAACAGCAAAATAATCATATTTAACTTCATCTCAAGTTATTTCAATTTCAAATTTAGGTTCTGAAACATTTACTATTAATTCTAATTTTCAATCTTCTAATTTTTTATAAACATTATAACTTTTTGCTTCTTCTAATTTATCCCAAGTTAAAATTGATTTAGTTTTTAATTCTACCAATTTTAATCAAGTTATTTTTAGATCTTTTTTCTCATTTTTTTCCACAACAGGTTCAGCAGCATTTAAAGCAACTTTGTTCACTTTTAAGCTTGCAGCTCATAATTCTTTTTGTTCATGACCAAGTTCATCTTTAAGTATAACATCTATTTTATATGTACCTTCTTCTTTAGGAGCATATATTTTTGCTGTATATATTCATTCTTTTGTTTCTTCTAACTTAGAAGAAACATCGTTTATAATTACATTTACTTCTCTTAATGCAGGTGTAGTTGTAACTTCTATTTCAAAAGCTCATTCACTATCAACTTCTTCTGGATTTACTTTTACATTTATTAAACTTATACTATTTTTTTCAACTTTTATTTTTACTTCTTTTGATTCTCAAATTACTTTACCATTTGCATCTAGGACTTTTGCTAAAAATATATTTTCTCAGTCAACTAAATTTGTAATTTCTTTTTCATAAACTCATTCATTGTTAGTAGTTGTATTAAGCTCATTTTTACCATTAACAATTATTTTTACTTGATGATTTTTTTCTGTAGTACCAGAAACTTTTATTTTGTTTACTCAGATTGTAAGTCCATTTTCTGGAGATATTATATCAATATTTAAATTTTCACTATTTGCATCTTTTGATATTTTTGCTTCTCATATACCAAAAATTGTATCATCATTGAAATCATATATATGTATATTTTGAGTTCCATCTTTTGCAAATTTAACTGCATTTTCAAAAAGTATTTTTCATTGATCACTTTTTTTGAATGTATATGTATTTTCTTCTAATACTATAGGTAATTCAGCTTCAGAATCTGATTCAGAGAATATAAGTACTACTCATTCATAATCTGTAACGGCTATATTATTTTTATCAACAGCTTCTATTGTTAAATCCAATGCTTCTCCAACTTTTGCTGCATCAGGACTTAATGTTACTTGAAAATGATCTACACTTCAAGCCAAAACAGAAGACATTCAAACTAGATATGTAACTGCTGCTAATAATACTTTTTTTCAAAAATTCATATGTGAAAAATAATTGTTAAAATATTGTTAATATCTTAATAAATTTTCCCTTTTTTAAAACAAAATATATATTATTTAACTTTACAAAAACACATTTTATATCTTAATATAAAATGTGTTTTCTTGTTCGTAAATATTTGATATAAATGTTTGATAATAATTTATCTTTTTTAAAAGCATATCTTTGTGATTTTCATCAAGTTCACTAAGTAAATCATCTATTATCAATATAGGTTTTTTACCTGTTTTTTTCTCTATAAAAATACCTTCAAGTAATTTAAGATATATTATTATACTTTTTGTTTCTCATCTAGAAGCATAGTGAATCAAACTTACTCAATCTGTTTTTATCTCAAAATCATCAACATGAGGTCATATATGAGTTCTTCATAAAACTATATCTCTTTTAAAATTTTTTTCTAAATATTTTTTAATACTATTTTCTATATCATCTCTATCTATTTTTGTTTTGTAATCAAAAGTGATATTTTCTACTTTATTTCCAAAATATTCTTTTGTATTTATTATTGATTCTTCTAAAAACTTAATAAATTTAAATCTATATTTATATATCTCACAGGCAATCTCAATAAATTTTTTATCCCAAAAGATTATTTCATTTTCTTTTATTTTATTTTCATGAATTGCTTTTAAAGTAGAATTTCTTGATTTAATTATTTTTTTATAATCTTTTAATAGCTTTTCATATTCATGATAACTACTTTTTAATGTATCATCTAAAAAATCTCTTCTTAAAGTAGGAGAGAGATATATCATATTCATCATAATAGGAGAAAAAATAACACATGAATGTGCAAATTCTCTAAATTCTTTTCTAGTTGATTTTTTATTGTTTATAAGATAATTTTTTTTATTATCTTTTTTTGAATAATAAAAACTATATTTATTTTCATTTTCATCTTTAATTTCAATAAAAAAATAATCCTCTCACAAAGTCACTAGATCATCTAGATTTAATTTTGTGATAGAATTATTTCAAAGTTGACTTAAGGCTTCCAAAATATTTGTTTTTCATTTTCAGTTTTCTCAAATTATGAAATTTTCTATTTCAAAATTATTAATTATTTTTTCTTTAAAATTTCTGAAATTTACAAGCTTTAATTCTTTTATCATAATTATTTCATTATATTTGAAATTGCTATTTGATTTGCTATAACTTTTTGTTTAGAACAAGCAAGTAAATCTTTTGGTTCTAATTCTCTTTTTTCGATATCTACTCTCAATAAATTTTCGCTTTCAACTACAGAAGTAGTAGGCATAACTCAAGTAGTATCAACTTCATTTAATAAATCTACATAATGTAATATTCAATTTACATCTTGAGCTAGTTTTTCATTATCTATTCTTATTTTACTTAGATTTTTTGATAATTTTTCAATTTGTTCTTGTGTTAAACTCATTTATTTATATTATTAATATAATTTATGGGTTTAATATATTATTTATTTAAAAAAAATCAAGTATGGGATTTAAAGAAGTATTAAAAAAAGATTTTTTTGAAAGTGATAACAGACTTATTCTTAGGTATAAATCATCAAAAGCAATTTTAATTTTGACTATTTTATTGTTTTTTTCTAGTTTCTTTTTTATATGAGCTTGATATTATAGGGATTTTTTTGCTAGTTATATTAGTATATTTTATGTATTACTTTGTTTTTCATTTATTTTATATTTATTTTTATTTTTCAAAAAGACATTTCTATCTAAATTATCAGGAATAATTTTGTATTTGTTTATTTTTATTTTGATTTTAATTTTTTTATTTTTACTTTTCCCAGTTATTGTTGATTGATGACTTGTTTGATTTTATAATGCTTATTTAAAGTAATAATTTATTTTATAAATTTATGATTATGTTTAAGAAATCTTTTATTTTAATATTTTCAATTTTATTTTTATATTCTTGTGGTAGTGAAACAGAAGTGATAGAAAATACTTTGATTGATGTTGATAATGCAAATTTTTCTTTTAAAGTTCCTTCAAATTGGGAAATTATAAAAGATAAAGAATCAATTTTACCAAAAGCAAAAGAGTGAACAATCGAATTGGCTGCAACTTCAACTGCTGTAGTTTCAGGTTTTTCAAACAATTTGCTTATATTGTCAGATGATTTAAAAAAATTAACTACTTCAAAAGATTATTCTATGCTTAATAATATTTGAGCAGAATCTGATTATTTAGAATACAAAAAAATATCTTCAAAAGATATAGTTTTTGCAGATGAGGAAGTATCAATTGTATATGAGTTTGAAGCAAAATATAATACAGATACTCCTAAATTAAAATTTTTACAAACTGCTAGTGTTTGTAATAAAACAAAATGATATTTTATGACTATTGCACTTCCAACAACAGTAACAGACACTTCTAAATATATAGAATTATTGTCTACTTTTTCTTGTAAATAATAAAAAAAAGAAAATTTCATTTGAAATTTTCTTTTTTTTGTTATAATCTCTTAGCTTAAATAAATTTGGTGCCATGGTAGAGTGGTCATACAGCGGTCTGCAACACCGTGTACAGCGGTTCAAACCCGCTTGGCACCTCCAT
>CALMDL010000024.1 GCA_937864995.1 uncultured Candidatus Altimarinota bacterium
CATTTGAATGGATGATAAATCCAGCTAATGTTTCTCCAAAAGAACTTTATGAATATTATTTTAAAGCACATAGAGAAGGTATAAAAACAGTTTACTATGTTAGATCTATGAGTCTTGAAGTAAAAGAATGTGTAAGTTGTAGTGGGTAAAAAATAAGCACTTTCAAGTGCTTATTTTTTTGTATATTAAATCTATATTAAATTTTTTACAATATAAATAAATGGTAGAAGTTGTATTAAATTTATCAACTCAAGATATTGTAGATAAATTAAATAGAAATAAACCAGAATGATTTTGAACAAATCCAAATATTGATTCACTTAAAAAAGCTTTTAATATTTAAGAATACAATATATAGTGCTATTATTTTAAATATAAATACTATATATTGTAAAGAAAATGAAATAAAACGAAAAATAGTCAATTTGAAATTTTAAATATTTCTTTGAAAAAACTACATATTGTATATAGTAATTTTAACTATATACAATATGTAGTTTTTAATTGTTTTAAAATGGTATAAAATATGGCTATATATAAAATTGTTAAGAGAAATTGAGCTATAGTTAGCTTTGATAGAGAAAAAATAGAAAAGGCAATAATTTCCGCTATAAAATCTTGTGATTGAAATGATTTTTCTCATGTAAGTGCTATGACAAATCTAGTTATAGATTTGGTTGAAAAAAAAGTATGAAATAACATTCCTAGTGTAGAAAATATTCAAGATACTATAGAAGAAATACTTATTAAAGAATGACATGATAGTATTGCAAAATCATTTATTTTATACAGAGAAAAAAGAAAAGTAGAAAGAATAGATAAAAAGGTAGTTATTGAAGTTTGAACTTCTATGGAAGAATATTTGCAAAAATCGGATTGGAGAGTAAATGCAAATGCAAATTCATGATATTCTCTTTGAGGTATGATTTTAAATATTTCTTGAAAAGTTACAGCAAATTATTGGCTTAGTCATATTTATCCAAATGAAATCTGAAATCTACATAGAAACGCAGATTTTCATATACATGATTTAGATATGTTTTCAGGTTATTGTGCTTGATGGAGTTTGAGACAATTACTTGAAGAATGATTTAATGGTAGTGATAATAGAATAGATTCAGCTCCAGCAAGAAATTTGCAAGCAGCAGTAAATCAAATGATAAATTTTTTATGAACACTGCAAAATGAATGGGCTTGAGCACAAGCATTTTCTAGTTTTGATACTTATTTAGCACCTTTTGTTCATAAATTTAAAGAGGAATTAGAACATGAATTAATAGAATTATGAGTAAACTTTGAAACGCAGCAAAAAAAAGAAAAATATATTTATGATAAAACATATAAATATGTTTATCAACAAATGCAAAATTTTGTTTTTGGTTTAAATGTACCTAGTAGATGGTGAACTCAAACACCTTTTACAAATATAACATTGGATTGGACTTGTCCAGATGATTTAAAAGAAAAAGCATTATTTTTATGAGGAATAGATAGAGGTTATTATAAGAAAAAATATGGTGAGCTAGAATCTGAAATGAAGATAATAAATAAAGCACTTATAGATGTATATGTTGCTTGAGATAATAAATGAAGAGTTTTTACATTTCCTATTCCAACTTATAATATAACTCCAGATTTTCCTTGGGATGATCCTTTGGTTGATGATTTATTTGAAATGACAGCAAAATATTGATTACCATATTTTCAAAATTTTGTATGAAGTCAGTTTAAAAGAGTTAAAAATGAGGCTTGAAATTATGAAACTGTAAAAAATCCAGATGCATATACTCCTTGAGCTGTTAGATCTATGTGTTGTAGATTACAACTTGATTTAACTCAACTTGAAAAAAGATGAAATTGATTATTTTGAAGTGCTGAAATGACAGGTAGTATTTGAGTAGTTACTCTAAATATGGCTAGAATTGGATATGTTTATAGATGAAACAAAGAAGAATTTAAAAAAAGAGTAGCATATTTGATGGACCAAGCAATGATAT
>CALMDL010000025.1 GCA_937864995.1 uncultured Candidatus Altimarinota bacterium
TTCATATAATGGATTTACTAAGACCTTCCAAGCCTCTGATTCAAGCTCATTTGGGAAGGTTTCTTTTTTTTGTCAAAAATCACTTAGTTTTATATTATATTGCTCCATTTTCTTAAAAACTTTTTCTTCCCAATTATAGTTTGAAATCAAATTTTCCCTAAAAATACTTATTATCACAAAATAGGAAATGTAACTATTATTATTTTCTTTTCAAAATAATTCATTTATATCATCTCACTCAACTGCTTTAAGCATTTTTTTGTTAATAATATTTTCTCAATGACTACAAATATTTCTCAAATAAACTAAACAATCAAGCCAATTTAAAAGCAATTTAAGTTTTATTCATATAATTTTAGAAAAAACTATTTTATTTTCCTTATTTAAATCTTGTATAAATCTAACTATTTCTCAAAAAGTTAGTTTGTTTATAAATACTTCAGCATTTAAAATACTATATTTATCTAAAATATTTCTCACTTCCAAATCTTTTTTAGATAATTCATCTATTTTATCATTTATAAAAATTATTCTGTTATCTTGAATTATTAATTCTTCTCATTTAACTATTATTAATTTTTCACTATATATATTTTTATCTAGATAATCGTTTCTAAAAGTTAAAACAAATATATTTTTAATATAAATTTCAATACTTTCTATAATATTTAAATTTAAAATTCTTAGATTTTTATCAAATAAATAATAATCTATAACTTTTTGAAAATCTATATTTTTATCCTCAAAAACATTAAAATATCTTTTAAGTCTAAAATATCAAACTCATTTTAAATATCACAAAATCTTTGGTTCATCAGTTATAATAAATCAAAGACTTTTTATATATTCAATATGTTCTTCTAATATTTTTTCCATATTATAAATTATTACCATAAATTATTTTGTTTTCTATACTGAGCAAACTCTTTTGCGAGTGGTTCCAATTCATTTTCAATAATTGCTCAAGTAGTAGATATTCAAGCTTTTTCAACTTCTGCAATTGCGATTTGATAATTAAATCTTTCTTTGATTGATTTTTTGATTTTTTCTTCTTTTTTATTTTCTAGTTCAGTTATTTCTGCTTTTATTTTCTTTTTTTCTTCTTTATCTTTTGAATTTTTAAACTCTGTATTTTTAATTTCAATGAATTCTTCAAACTCTTTTGAAACTTCTTTATTTACTTCATTAGATATTTTTTGATATTCTTCTTGTTCTTCAAGTGTAAATTTTTTCAAAAAAACTAAACTTGGTTTTACTGTTGCTCAACTTGCGACAAAAACATCTTGTGGAATAGAAGTAATTAAAATAATTTTAGCTCTTCATTCAAAATAATCTCTTACTTTTACTAAATTAGAATTATTTAAAACTCATTCAGGAAGTACAACTCACATTCTTCATCCAGCTTTTAAAAGTCTTAAATTTCTCTCTAAAAATAATACTTCTGTTAAAGTTGAATAAGCTCAAACATCATAGAGTGAAACAAGATTTTTTCATATATTTCATTCTATTTGATTTAAAGCTTTTAGATATTCATTTCAATATTTTTCTAAATAATATTTCTTCTTTTCTTCATCTTTATATTTATCTCATTCTTCGATTTTTAGATCTTTTGGAACTCTTGAACCAAAAGGAGGATTTGCAAGTATTACATCAAATCTATTTTCAAAAATTCCATTTACATTTAAAAGTCCATCATTGTGATGAATACCATTATGTCAGTCTCCGTGCATTATCATATTCATTTTTGAAACTCTAGCCATTCTAGGATTTGCATCAGTTCAAAAAATAGAATTATGACAAAGTTCAGTTATTCTTTCTTCTTCTTCTTTGTTTATTTCTTCAAGATATTTTTCATAAATCTTATTTAAATTTTCATCATCAATTTTTTCTAATTCTTCTCAAAATATTTCTTTTTGCTTTTCTTGTTTTTTCAAAATAAATTCTTTTGTAATTTCTTCTCTTATTTTTTCAAAAGCTCTAATTAAAAATCATCCAGAACCACAAGAAGGATCACAAATTAGCTCTCACTCTTT
>CALMDL010000026.1 GCA_937864995.1 uncultured Candidatus Altimarinota bacterium
CAAAAGATATATGTCCTTTTTGTAAAATAGAAGAAGATGAAAAACCTCTTTTAGTATACAAAACAAAGCATTGGGAAATAAGACATAACAAATATCCATATTATTGATATAAGCAAAATCTTTTAGTTTTTCCAATAAAACACAAGATTCTTACAACAGAATTAAGCGATGATGAACTCATAGATTTTAAAAATATAGAGATATTTATGAAAGATTACTTTTGAGAAAAAAGTTATTTTTCATTTATCAGACAAACTACATCTTGAAGAAGTGCTGAACACTTACATTATCATTACTTAGAATGAATTTTTATACACTCTTCAATTGATGATAAATTATTTAACGTAAAAAATGTTTAAAATGAGAGACATAGATATATCTAAAATCTTTTGATCAAAATGTAGAACAAAACTACTAGAAAAATTTTTCCTAGAATATGAGTCTGGAAATAATGATTGATTTCACATGAGATGATTATCTCGTGATCTTGATGAGCAAATTAATTCTATAAAAAGAGAATTAGACAGCTTAACAGAACTTTGAATATTAAAATATAAAGAAGAATTAAAAAAGAAAATATTTTATGTAAATCCAAGATTTTATTTAATAGAAGATTTTGTAAGTATTTTTGTAAAATCATATAATCCTCTTGATAAAATCAAAGAATATTTTAAAAATAAAAATGATTTAGAACTTATAATTGTTAATGAATCTGTTAAAACAAAACTAATTAATCCTTGAAAATCTATACTTGATATTTTTTTAATTTGAGAAACTGACAAAGAAGAGTTATGAGCATTTTTAAGTGAAATATTTTATGGTAGAAAGATAAAATATGCTATTATTTCAACACCTGATTTTTATAATAGACTAGAATTTTGAGATAAACTTATAAAAAATATATTAACAGAAAATTGAAATATATATCTAAAAGATAACTTGAAAATAAAAGATAAATTAGATTGAATTGAATAAAAAAGAGACTTTTTAAAGTCTCTTTTTTATATTTTTACAACTCAAATATGTTTTTCTACTTGTTCATATTTTATTTTATAATAAGTTAATATTCATATCATTGCTGCATTATCCATACAATAAATAAGTTTCTTTGGGTATAAAAATTTTAAATTATTTTTTTTACAAAGCTTATCTATTTCATCTCTTAATTTATTATTTGCACTTACTCATCAAGCTAACATTACTGTTTTTAAATTGTTTTCTTTTGCAGCATTTACAAGTTTCCAAGCCAATACCTCTGTTATAGCATTTTCAAATTCAAAACTTATTTGTTTTTTATCATTTATAGATAATTCATTTCAAATATTTTCTTGTTTTCTTCTATCTACCTCCCTTTTTACACTACTTTTTAAACCAGAAAATGAAAAATCGAAATCTTTTTTAACAAGCCAAACACGTGGAAATAAATCTATAGATTTTCATCATTCTAATTCATATTCACTTGCTAATTTTGATATAATTGGTCATCCTGGATATCAAAGTCACATCATTTTTGCAGCCTTATCAAATGCCTCTCAACCAGCATCATCTCAAGAGCTTCAAAGTTTATTCATACTCCACATATCATTCATAATATATATATCATTATGTCATCAAGATACAGTTAAACATGTAAGTGGAAATTCAACTTCAGATTCTTCTCTTTCTAAAAAATTTGAAAAAATATGTGCTTGAATATGATTAATTGGGATAATTGGTATATTTAAAATTGTAGAAATAGTACTTGCTACACTAGTTCAAGTTAAAAGTGATGGTAATAATCAAGGATTTGTAGTAACTCAAATATAATCTATATCACTTAATAATAAATTTGAATTTTTTAATACATTATCTAAAACACTAAATATGGCATTAGCATGCTCACGAGCAGCAACCTCAGGAACAACTCATCATGTTTCAAGATGTACTTTTATCTGACTTGCTGTATCCATAAAAATCAAATTATTATCATCAAAAATAGCTATACTTGTATCATCACAACTTGTTTCAAAAGCCAAAATCTTCATTATTTTTAATTATTTATTAATTAAATTAATATTAACTAAAAAAAATATTAAATCAAAAGTAATTTTTTAAATTTGACTATATTAAATTTTATTCTAAAATATTAAACATCAAATTTTTTGAATAGAAAGGAAACAAAAATGTTTGATAAACTGGAAAAAGAATTCC
>CALMDL010000027.1 GCA_937864995.1 uncultured Candidatus Altimarinota bacterium
GTAGTAAATTATACATTTGATGAGAAAATACCATATGTTTATTGAAAAAATACTATTTGAATACTTGTTGACTCAAATTATGTACCTTTGAATTTAACTCAAAGTTGAGTTATAAACTTGGATTGTAGTACTGATTTATGATATAAACTTTTATTTTCAAATTGAGAAATACTTTTTCCAATTACTACACAAAGTTTATATAAAACAGGACCTTGTTATTCTGATCCTGGGAAAACTTGTAAACCACAACCTTCTATTGTTAATGCTACATTTCATTTATGAAGTCCAAATGAATCAAATCAAGATTGGATAAAATGAGATACAACACAAGCTTGTTCTTATCAATGTATAAATTGATATACTTGAATTTTTTGTGAAAAACAACCTGCAAAAACAGAAGCTACTCTTATGGCTAATGAAGCATTTAGAAATATAATTGTAGATAAATGTCTTGTTTCAGCTGCAGAATACGCATCAAAATTCAATGAAACAACATGACATTATAATTGAACAATTAATTGTGCCAACAAAAATTTAAGAGATGATGATTTAGATTTATTTTTACCTTTAAAAAGTTTAAGCTGAGATTTGATATTATGAGATTCTTTTGCAAATCCAGATAGAAATCTATTTTCAGATACTGAATGATTAGCTAATTTAAGGATATTAAATAAACTATCACTTCGTTTTACTAGTCTTACAGATTTATCATGATTGTCTTGAATAAGTACAATAAATGAGTTGGATTTATGATATAATACTATTTCAAATTTAACTCCATTAACAAGTGTAACTTCATTAAAAAAATTAGATTTAGAAAATTCGTGAATTATAAATGTGTCTCCACTTTCTACATTAATAGATTTAGAAAGATTGAATTTATCTAAAAATGCTATAGTTGATATTTCAAATTTAACAACATTGAATAAATTAGTTTTTTTAAATATATCTAATACAAATATAATAGAAATAAATACATTTGCATGAGCTATTTTATTGCAACAATTATTGATGTCATGAACATCAGTTTCTGACATATCAGCTATTTCTTCTCTACCAAATTTAACACATTTAGATTTATCAGATAATTTAAATTTAACAGATATATCTCCAGTATCTACTTTAACAAAATTATATACTTTAAATATAGTGGATTCATCTATAACTGATTTGTCACCATTAAGTACTTTTGCAACAACAAGTTCAGATTTTATATTTTATGTTGATAATGATGCATATGATATAAAAATTGATTCTTGAGCATCTATTTGTAGTTTATATTATGTCTCATGACCAACTCCTTGAACATATCAAGTTATATATAATGATACTACTTGATTACCAAATCATTTAAAAAAATGATATATATGTAATTAATATTAAAGACTATTTTACTTAAATGTAAAGTAGTTTTTTTTAAATTTAATATTTTATATGTTATAATTATTTAGTTATATTATTTAATAATTATAAAATGAATAAAAGGTGATTTACACTGATAGAATTGATAGTAGTTATGGCACTTATTGCTATTATATGAACTATATCTTTTGTATCATTTACATCTTATATGGTTTGAGTAAGGGATAGTAATAGAATTACTCAAATTAACAATATGAGAGATGGTATAGTTTTGGCTATAAATAAATGAATTTCATTGAAACCAGAATGAGCCGTTGAAATACAATTTAATTGAGTACCAAAAGCATTTCAATGATATTTTTGACCTACTCTTATAGAAAAAATAGGTTATTCTATGGATTGAGTAGATCCAAAAGATGATACTTATTATGCATTTACTCTATCAGCAAATGGTAAATATTTTCAAATTATGTCATTGCTTGAGGATGAAGAAAATTTAAAATGAGTATGATATAAAAAAGCTATCATTAAGGATAATAATGGTAGAGTTCCTTATCTTGTTTGAAGCAAAGAAATAGGGATATTTTTTAATGATGAAATAGTTCCGGTTCATGAATATGCTTCATCACCATTGGATATTAAATCTGATAATACAGATTATTATAATGTGATTTTAAGAAATGATAGAATAGTTTCTTCTACTTGAGGTGCATTACTTGCAAATATAACAACAGTTATTGATAATTATTGAGATAACGTTTATTCTTGTGCTGAACAAAAACATATATTTGCTGATTATATAATTTGAAATCCAACAATTTCAAATACTCCTTGGCAAAATACAAATGCAAGTGCACCTTGTTATTTTACATGTAAATCTTGATATAGTTTTTCAAACAATACATGTACTCCATCTGTTTTAACAAGAACAAATGTAGCATGTAGTGGATTACCTGCAAATGCAGAATGGAATACTACTGATAAAATTAATCAAACTTGGGACCTAGATATATCAAATTATCTACCTTCAAATGCTTGAGTTTATAATACTATTGCTAGTACAAGTCAATGTAGATTTAAATGTTTACCTTACCATAATTGGAATGGTACAGAATGTAAACCTATAACAAATGAATGAGAATGTACATGAAGGCCTGCATATGCTGTATGGAATAGTGTAGATAAAATTACACAAACATGGAATGGTACGGAATGGACTCCATCTCTTGAAGCAACATATAGTCTAGCATCATCTTCTACTACTTGTAAATTTAAATGTGAGGATAATTATGATTATGTATGAGGTATTTGTGTGCCAGCTACACAAAATGGTACATGTATTTTCCCAGCTAATTCTACAAGAAATTCAGTAAATAGTATGACTCAAACATGGAATGGTACAGAATGGTCTCCAAGTGTAGAATGAGTATATAATTTAACAGCAAGTTTAACTGAATGTAGATATACTTGTAATACAAATTATACATATAATTCAACAACAAAAACTTGTGATCCAGATACAAAAACAGAACTTTGTACATGAAATTTACCAAATTCAGTATGGTTTGGTGATAATAGTGTAAGTCAAACATGGAATGGTTCAGATTGGTTACCTACAAATGTATGAGTTTATAATGATACAACTCCATGAGTAAATCAATGTCATTTTAAATGTGATGTATGATATAATTGGGATTGAACAAGTTGTAATTTAAGTCCACTTGAACAATTTAAACTTGTATTGAGAGATAAATGTTGAATTCCTGAAGCTACATTTAATACAAATTTTAATTCTACTAATTGAGTTTATAGTTGAGATTTAAATTGTAGTTCTAGATCTTTAAATGATAGTGATTTACAAGATTTTGCACCATTGGTACAAGTTACTTGAAGTCTTGATTTAAGTTCTAATAATTTAACAAAACTCGATTGATTAGATTCTTTAACTAGAGTATGAGTAAATCTAAGATTAAACAATAATAATTTAGTAGATATTTCAAAATTAGCACTTTTAACTAATGCAACAAATATTTATTTACAAAATAATATTGCTTTAAGTTCATTAACTTGATTAGCAAGTGTAACAAATGTTGTTTATTTAGATATAAGTTCATCTAATTTTACTTGATTAAGTTGAGTTTCATCACTTACAAGTTTAGTTGAATTGAAAGCAAATGATAATAATATAACTGACATAACTTGATTATCAGGATTATCAAATTTAGATATTTTAAATTTAAATGATAATAATATATCTACTATTACAACTATTTGATCATTAACATGATTAAAACAAGTTTATTTAGCAAATAATAGTTTATCAAATATAAGCTCATTATCTACTATATCACCAGATATATTACATATTTATTGAAATTCTTCTATTACAAGTTTATCTGCTTTTGACTGATATAGTGTTTCTTGAAAAATATTAGCACTAGATGATAAAGTATATACAACTAAAATATCGGCATTATCAAAAGTATGTATAGATTGGAATGTAAAAAATGCATCACTTGCTGTTTATCCAGATTTAACAAAAGCTTGTAAAGCCCCTTCTGGAAGTTATGTTAATTTTGAATGAAATAATAAATGAGCATGGTATATATCATGAGGTACAAATACAAATACATCAGTAATTACATGACAAACAGTAGCTTGATGAGGTTGGTATTATGATAGTGGTTATACAAGTACTGCAAATACATGACCAGATAATGGGCATGATTGAAATACTTATATATTTGCAGAAACAAGTACAAATGGTAAATGATATAGTAATAAAACATCATTCTTATTTTATAATATAACAGATGATTCAAATTTTATAAATTTTTATTATCATGCATATGGTAATAGAATGTGAACTTTAACTTTTGCTACATATAATTGAAGTTCTTGGACTACAAGATATACTATTTCATGACAACAACATACTTCATATGCTCAAACATGGACAAAAACTCCAGATCTTACAATTCCTAATTGAACAACTATTGTAAGACTACAATATACTTCTTCAAATTGAGAAAGATGAGATTTTGCTATAGATGCAATTACAGTATGACAAAAATAAAAAAGAATTAGACTAAGTCTAATTCTTTTTTTTGATCTTCATTTATTCAAGTAAGTTTAAGTATATTTTCTATTTTTGAAATACTTATAAATTTAAGTATTTTTTTTATTATTTCATCTTTATGATTTATATTTAATATTCAAATAAGTGATTTTATTTTTAATTTTGCCAAAATAAGTCTAGTTTCATCTATGTTTTGTTTTTCGTTTACTTTTTCTATTATTTCAAAAATTTCTTCAAATGCAACTCATTCAGGTATTTCTTTAAAAATAAGAGCTAATATTTCTAAGTATTTATTTATTTCATAAAAATTTTTATCTTTGTTTATATTAAATTCATTTTTTATTTTTATATTTTTTATTTTATGTATTTTGGATTTTTCACTTGTAATTATTTCAAAATTTATGTTATATCATAAATCTAGACTTTTTTCTGTTTTACTATATTTCTTGCTAGCTTTAATTTTTCAGTATGTTTTTGTAAAAATTGTATAAAAAAATTCTTTATCATTTGTTTTTGTAAAATTATTATCATTTACTTTTAATGACTTATCTATTTTTAATATTATAGCTTTATCTTTAAATATGCTCAAAATTGTAAAAATTATATAAATAAATATTGAAATATATAAAATATAGTATATAATATTTGCAATTTAATTTTTTTCAATTAATTATGCAAGAAATAAATCTTAGCGAACAAGAAGTAGATGCTTTAATCTTATCTTTAATCGAAAAACACTCAGATGAAGTTGAAGTAGATGAAAAGAATTTTTTAGACTTACTAAAATTCAGTCTTTCTCTTAATACTATGGAAAAAAAGAGAGTAGTTGATGCTGTTCCAACTCTTAGTCAATTTCAATTTGATGAATTAACTAAGGTTTTTTCAGAAGAAAGAGAAAAATTTAGAGAACTTGCAAAAGAACATCCAGAAGACATTAAAAAACTTGTTGCAAAACAACAAAAAGAATGGATCGAATTATGAGATTTATATAAAATTGAACTTGAATCTAAAGCAAAAGAAAATGAAAATCAATCTAAAATTGATGATATTAAATCTTCACTTGGATTATAATATGCTTATAAAATTTTGCGTATACACTGATAAACCTATTAGGGTAGATATGTATTTATCTACTCTTTTTATTGATTTTTCTAGAAGTTATATTCAAAAAATTATAGATAGAGAACAAGTTTTATTAAATGGTAAAACAATAAATAAAAATATAAAAATAAAAAATAGAGATGAATTAGAAATAGAATTAAAAACTGAATCTTTGGATGAAGTAAAACCTGAAAAAATGGATTTAGATATTATTTTTGAAGATGAAAATTTACTTATTATAAATAAAGATCCATTTTTAAATGTACATCCAGTTCCATGAGAAGATGGTAAAAAAAATACACTTGTAAATTGAGTTTTATATCATTGTCATGAAAATCTACCTAGTATTGGTTGAGTTGAAAGACCAGGTATAGTTCATAGACTTGATAAAGATACATCATGAATTATATTGGTTGCAAAAACAGATTCTATGATGAATTATTTATCTCAAATTATTAAAAGTAGGGAAATAACAAAAAATTATATAGCTGTAGTAAATGGTATATTTCCTGAGAGAGAATTTAAAATAGAAAGTTATATAGGTCGTGATCCAAATGATAGGCTTAAAATGACCACAAAAAATCCACTGAATCCAAAAATTGCTATATCTTATGGAGAAGTTTTATCTTATATAGACAATAAATATACTGTTTTAAAGATAAATATAAAAACTTGAAGAACACATCAAATAAGAGTACATTTATCTAGTATTGGATATCCAATTATTTGAGATAAAGTTTATGGTTTAAAGCATATAAATGAAGAAGTTTCAAAGAAATTTTGATTACAAAGACAAGCACTTCATGCTTATGAATTAGATTTTAATTTATACTCTAAACAAGTAAATTTCAAGGCAAAATTAAAAGCAGATATGGAAAAAATAATTTGAGATTTAATTTTTTAATTTAATTTTATGAAAAAAGTACTTTTAATAATTTTTGTTTTATTTTCACTTACTTCTTGTGGTGAAGATTTTAAAGAAGCTGGTGTTATAATGGATGATTATGCAGATACTCTTGAAACTTCAGTTAGTGATGCAAAAGAAGTTAAAGAATTGATGAATCAAAATACTTCTGACTTAAAAAAT
>CALMDL010000028.1 GCA_937864995.1 uncultured Candidatus Altimarinota bacterium
TAAAATTAAATTTGAAATATTTTAATAAAAAATACTAGAATAACAAATAAATTTTACTTTTTTATTTTAAAAAAAATAAATATAATAATAAAAAATATATTTAGCTAAAAAATCACATATGAGAATAGATAAATATCTCTCAAATTTATGAATTGCTAGTAGAAAAGATGTAAATAAATTATTTAAAGAAAATAAAGTCTATCTAAATGATATTATTTGCAAAAAATCTGATGAAAAAATCAAATTTTGAGACACTATAAAAATAGATTGAAATGAAATAATATACAAAGAAAATATATATATTATTTTACATAAACCTATGGATTATGTATCAAGCAATATCGATGAATCTCGTTACAAGTCATATAAACATTTACTTAATAATTGTCCATATAAAGACATAATTGAAATTGTTTGAAGACTTGATGTAGATACTACATGATTATTACTTCTTACAAATAATTGAAAGCTAATACACAAACTTATTCACCCAAAAAAAGATATTTTTAAAACTTATTATATAGAATCGCTTCATGATATTTCAAAACAAGACTTAGAAAAACTTGAAAATTGATTACAAATTGATGATTTTATAACAAAAAAAGCTATAGCAAATAAAATTTGAGAAAAAAAACTAGAATTATCAATAAGTGAATGAAAATTTCACCAAGTAAAAAAAATGCTTCTAGCTATAAATAATGAAGTTAAAAAATTACACAGAATAAGTATTGGGGAGATAAAAATTGGTGATTTAACTGAGTGAAATTGGAGGTATCTAAATAATGAAGAAATAAATTATTTAGAAAATAAATTAAACTAAAATTTATAATTTAATTTTAAAATTATGTTTGCTATATTTAAAATAGAAAATCTTATAAACAATATAAAAAAAATATGTGATAGATTTCCTATAAGTTTTGTACTTATTTTGGTAAATTTTGCATTATTTTTTACACTTATTAACTTTGATTTAGAAAAACCAATAGAAGAATATACTATTAGAGGTGTTTTTTCATTTATAATAACTTTTTTCTTCTCTTTATGAGTTTATATAACAAGTGAAAAATATGACCTATTAAAATCTAAAAAAACTTTATTTCAAGCTATCCCAATATTATTTTGAATAATGTTTTATGCTTTTTTTAATAGTAACTTTGATAGTTTTGAAAATGCAGTATTTTTTATGCTTAGTTTAGTATGAATTGTATCATATATATTTTTTGCACCATATCTAAAAAAATGCTTTTTACTAAAAAATAAAAACAAAGATTATTATGCTTATTTTTATAAAATAAGTCTTGTATTTTTTATGAGTTTTATTGTTGGTTGACTACTTTTTTTACTTTGAGCAATAGGTATTTGAGCTACTTTTACATTGTTTGATTTAAATTGGAGTTATAATGATGATTTATATGGTAACTGGGCAATTATATCTTTGGCTCTTATTACACCTATTTTTGCACTTACAAAAATACCAGATAAAACTGAAATAGAAGAAAATACTTTTAAAGAAAATTTATTTTTCAATTTTATATTAAAATATATTGCTGTTCCATTTATATTGGTTTACTTTGTAATTTTATATGCATATAGTATAAAAGTATTATTAAATTTTTCTGATTGGCCAAAAGGTGAAGTAAGTTGGTTAGTAATTGGATTTTCTACATTTTGATATCTTATATATATATTTAGTTATATATTTGAAGAAACAAATGTAATTATAAAAAAATTTAGAACTTTATTCCCTTTTGTAGTTATACCTCAAATATTTATGCTATTTTATGCTATATATTTAAGAATAGCTCAATATGATTTAACAACAAATAGGTACTTTGTAGTAGTTTTTGGTTTATGGCTTTTGGTTATTTCATTATTTTTAATATTCTCAAAGAAAAAATTTATAGGATCAATTCCTTTTTTACTTACTATTTTTACAATAATAATTTCTATTTGACCATGGTCAGTTTACAGCTTACCTGAAGCAAGACAAATGAATAGATTGGAGGATAATTTAGCAAAAGCTTGAATACTAGATATAAAAGAAATTCCTCAAACAATAAAAACTATTAAACCACTTGAAAAATTTGAAGATATAGATAAAGATTTATCTAGAGAAATATATAATTGAATAAGTTATTTATGTTATAATAATAATTGTGACTGAATAAAAGAATTATTTAAATGACAATTTGAAGATAAAAAAGATATAAGTAATTGGGAAATTGTTGAAAAAGTAACTACAAATATAAAAGTTAGAACATATTATGATAATTGAGATTATATGTCTAGTCATATTTATTTATATAATGAAAAATGATGAATTTTTCCTCTTGATATAAATTGATATTCAAAAATCATAAATATTTTTGCTTATACTACTGATACTAATCCTTTTTACGCAAAAATTGATGCAGATAAAAAAACTCTAGAAATTATAGAAAATAATACTGTAATAGAAAATATAAATATAGAAGAAATTATAAACAAATTATATTTAAGCTCTAAAGACAATAGAACAAATTTATCAAAAGAAGAAATGTCATTTGAAATAAAATGACAAAAATATAATTTATTATTAATATTGGAAAGTATAAGTATAAAAAATCCTGATTATACTTGAAATGAAGACTTCAATAATAACTACATAAACTGATATGTATTATTAAAACAAAATAAATAATTGCTTATTTATAAGCAATTCAATGATTGACTTAATATAAAAAATTAGTATGATAAATAAAATTTATCATACTAATTTTTATTTATGACAGTTAAGCCTAGTGTTTTTGATGGTGTAAATGTAACTAGTGAAGCTCAAAAAATTCAATTATTAGAGGTAGAAAACTTATCTCAAAAAGAATATTGTGAAAATCCTGAAGATATAAAAAATTCTGAATTTGTTTTAAAGTTTATATTGCTAATAGAAAAAAAAGTTTCTTCAATTTTAGAACAATTAAAAATTAATAATAGTATAGCTTCAATTTATAAAAAATTTATAAATAATTTACCAATTACGAAGATTGAATTAAACTCAATAATAAATTTCTTTAAAAATGAAGAAATAAATAAAGAAATAGAAAAGTTTGTTTTAAAATTATTATTCTTATATTGAGAAAAAAATAAAGATTTTGTAGAAAATTATTTAAAAAACTCTGAATGAAATTTATCTTCGAATAAATTTATTGAATATATTTTATGAGAATTAGAATCATATAACTTTGTTATAGATATAGAAAATGAAAATAGTATAAAACTTGTATCAAAAACAAAAGAATGAGATTATTACACATATGAATCAGGATGAAAAACTTGAATTTTCATTGTATCAAATGGAGAAATCTTTATGCTTAAAAAAATGTTTAATCAAATAACTTTATTAAACAATTGATTAGTTTTTTGTAGAATAGAAAATAAAAACTCTGGCATAACAGAATTTGGAAATGAGTGACTTTCTGGATTATTATATAAATTTAATTGAAATGAGTTCGTTTTAATGGAAAAATTACCATGGACTATTGATGTACAAAATACTCAAAAAGAAGATTTATTTACAACAAGTACAAATTTGATTTGATATTGATTATCAGAAATAAGTGTATGGGATAAAAAACAAGACGAATTATGAGTTGAAGTAACAGAATTATTATCTCCAGTTTATAATAGTATTAGATTTCAAGGTAATTTTGTAATAGTAAGTAGACCAAATAGAGAAAATAGAGATATTTATGAAATATATGTAAATGTTGATAATAAATTAGAATTAGCTCATACAACAGAATCAAATAGTACAATTTGATTGAGAGATTTATGAAATAATTATTATTTAGTTGATGATGTTAGCTGAAAAAATATTTATAAATTAGATGAACACAATATATTTGAAATTGTTGATCCTAGATTATTAAATATGTTTCATGCAAATATTGAACAATTGATGAAATGAGAACCTTCTCTTATTAGTAATAATAAAGAAACTTGAATTTATGTATTTGATAAAAATACTTGAAAATTAACAAAAATTATAGATGCTACAAATATAAATCTAAACTCTCCAGAAATGGATTGAGATATGATGACTATTTCTACTGAATATTGAAAAGAAATATTTTTCTATAAAGATTGAAAAATATATGAATTTAGTAAATGATATAGTTTACATACTTGATATATATATTGATATTTAAAAAAATGATTTTTTGGTGAAAAAATATTTGTAAAAAATTCATTTGATACTATGGCTCCATATTTAACTGAAATTAAAACTCCTATTAAGTTAAGAGCAAAATAAAAAATCCCCAAAGGGGATTTTTTATTTTGCATTTTGTTTTTCTATTTCCATTTTTAAAAGTGTAATAGATAAATAAGCATTATTTACACTTGTTGGTAAAGATTTATCTTGTGGATATTTATTTAATAATTGAAAAATTGCAGTATCTAATGCAGAAATAACTTTTTGATTTAATTTTTGTTGTCTATATTTTGAAAATTTTTCAATTTTTTTATTATAGTTTTTTAAAATAGTATTTACTTTTGTTTGATACTTTGTATCCAATGTAGATTTTATATGATTGTATAAATTTTCATCATTATCACTTCCTTCATATCATGAAGAAACTCATGATTCTAAACTACATTCTCAAGCATAAGCTACTTTTACTTTTCAAGCACTACAAGAATTACCATA
>CALMDL010000029.1 GCA_937864995.1 uncultured Candidatus Altimarinota bacterium
TCAAACTATATATCTAGAATTATATATCATAGCACTTGATCAACCAGCATCTAAATTTAATGCATTATTACAACCAAATTTTACAAGTAACTCAGGTAGTTTTTCTAGTGAAATTTCACTTACATATCATGTATAAATATATTTTCAAGTTAAATCACTACATATAAAATTTCTTTGCATTTTTGCCTTCATTTTATAATCAACTAAACCTAAATCTACATAATCTTGATATTTACTCACTCAATCTTGTAATAATAATGGAAAATTTGAAAATCAATAATAAATATCTTCTTCCCTATCTGGATTTATTTTATTTGTTTGATATAAAAATGGTTTATTTTCATCATCAACTGCAAATACAACTCTATCTTGTGTAGACTGACTAGTTCAAATTTTAAATCAAGTTACATATCTTTCATTATTTGTAAAATTTTTTCATCCACATTCATTATAACTTTCAGGACAGAAAAATACTCAATTTATTGCAGAAACTCAATTATTATTTTCCATTAATTCTCTAAGTCAAGTTGCTCAATAATCAGGATTTACTCATATTTTAAATATATAATCCTTCGATTCAGTATCATATTTTACAACTCTAAATTTATATCAATCTACTACTTTTTCAACATAATTATTTGCTAGTGTATTACTAGTAAATAATAAAAATAATCAAATTGTAATTATCCCCTTTTTAAACATATTTTTAAAATTAAATTATATTTAAAAGTATTTTAATAATAAAATACAAAAAATAAACTTAAAATAAAAAATAAATATTGTTGCATTTATACAAAAATTTATATAATAAAATGACAATAAAAAAGCAATTTTAGATTTTAATCACTTATATGACCTTACTTTTAGTATATTTATTTACTGCACTTATTATTTCATTTTTATGTTCACTTGTTGAGGCAACTCTACTTTCAACTCCTATCTCTACTCTTAAAGCAAAAGCAGAAGAATGAGATAAAAATGCAATAAAATTTATAGAACTAAAAGAGGATATTGATAAACCTCTATCTGCGATTTTAACACTAAATACAATTGCTCATACTATATGAGCAGCTTGAGTTTGAGCACAATCAATTGTAGTTTTTTGAGAAGAATATTTTGCAATAGTATCAGCTGTATTAACTATATTAATACTTATACTTACAGAAATTATTCCAAAAACTATATGAGCAAATTATTATAGACAACTTAGATGAATTGCTTTAAAAATCATGAGTTTTATGATGTTTATAACATTCCCATTTGTATTCATATCTACATTTTTAACTAAATTATTATCAAAAAAAGAAGTAGAACTTACAACTTCTAGAGAAGAAATATCAGCTCTAGCAAATATTTGAGCTGAAGAATGAATTTTTTGAGATAAAGAAAATAAAATAATTCAAAATTTAATTAAATTAAAAAGTATATCTTTATATGATATAATGACTCCTAGAGTTGTTGTTGTATCAGCAGATGAAGATATGACATTAAAAGAATTTTTAATAAATAAAGACTTCCTTCATTTTTCAAGAATACCTGTTTATCTTGAAAATAGTGATAATATAACTTGATACGTATTTAGAGAAGAAGTATTTGAAAAATTAGCAGAAGACCAATTTGAACTTAAACTTAAAGATATAAAAAGAGAAATAGTTAGACTTAGTGAATCTACTACATTATTTACAGCATGGGAAGAGTTACTAACAAAAAAAGAACATATTGCTCTAGTTACAGATGAATACGGTTGAATGGATTGAATTGCTACATTAGAAGATATAATTGAAACTCTATTATGATTTGAAATTATGGATGAAAAGGATAAAATTGTAGATATGCAAAAATACGCAATGGATCGTTGGAAAGCAAAACAAAAAAAATATGAATTTATTTACAAAAATAAAAATTAAAAAAAGATTTTAAAAAAATCTTTTTTTTTATATATTTATGATATTAAAAATTTAAAAATAAGTAAAAACAATGCAACAAAAAGGAATAAATAAAAATGATATAATTGAAAATATAGAAATAGAAAAACTAGTTTTTGGTTGACAATGATTTGCTAGATTAAAGCATGAAAATCCAGATTTAGATTGAAGAGTTATTTTTATAACAGGTTGAGCTATACCTTGAAGTGTAGTTAATTTGAGAGTTTTAAAAAAGCAAAAAGCATTTTTTGAAACACAAATAGTTGATGTAGTAAAAAAATCTCCAATTGAAAAAACTCATCCTACTAACATATATTGAGAAAGTGGTTGATGGAAATGGATAAATATTCCTTATGAAGAGCAACTTAAAATAAAAGAAAATCAAATCAAAGAAAGTATGCATTTGATTGAAAAATTACAAGAAGATTTACATTTTTTACCTATTGAAGCTTCTCCAATAATTGATTGATATAGAAATAAAGTAGAATTTAGCTTTGGTAAATATCTATCAAAAAAAGATAATATAGAAGAGCATTTTAATTTAGGTTTTCATAAACAAGGTGAGTTTTCAAAAGTACAAGATTATGATTGAGCTCCTTTGATTGATGATATTCAAAATGAAGTTTTTAGAGAAATCAAAAAATTTACAAAAACTATATGACTACCAGTTTATGATCAAATGAGAGCTCTATGATTTTTTAGACATTTACTTATAAGAAAAACTCATTTTACAAATGAAATGATGATTTTACTTAGTTTTAATCCAAATTATTTTGATGATAATACAAAGCTAAATAAAAATGAAAAATTAAATATTATAAAAGATTTTTTCATATCGCTAGCAAAAAAATATCCTATAATAAAATCAATTTATTATTCTCATAATGTAAACAAGAGTGATACTTTTATTTGAGATTTAGAACTTATTTATGGTGAATCTACTATTACAGAAAGACTTTTATGACTTGATTTTAAAATCTCCCCTACCTCATTTTTTCAAACAAATAGTAGTTGAGCAGAAAAACTTTATGAAATGGTTTTAGATTTTGCGAAAAAAGAGGATTTAAAAAACCAAATAGTTCTTGATTTATATGGTTGAACTTGAACAATTGGTATGATTTTTGCAAAAGCTTGAGCAAAACAAGTAAAAAGTGTTGAAATGGTAACTTCAGCATCACTTGATTGAAAAGAAAATGCAAAATTAAATTGATTAAAAAATATAGATTTTGTGAATGCAAAAGTAGAAGATTTTTTATGAGAATATATCTCAGCTTGAGAAAAAGCAGATTTATTAATAATTGATCCTCCTAGAGCTTGAATGCATCCTGGTGCACTTCCAAATATACTTAGTTTTGGTACAAAACAAATCATATATGTATCATGTAATCCTGCAACTTTGGCACGTGATTTAGAATACATACTTAAAAATAGTGATTATAAAATAGAAAAAATAAAACCAAAAGATATGTTTCCACATACTCACCATATCGAAACTATTGTAAGTTTAATAAAAAAAGACTAAAAAACAGTCTTTTTTTTTGTTTTTAAAAATATTTTATGATAGAATATATTAAATAATCAATAACTCTAAATTAATGAATTCAAAAGAACAAATTGATTTAATACTAAATTTTGCATCTGCAAATAAATATTCTGATGTACATATCAACTCTAATTCTCCAATTAGAGTTAGAAATCATAATTGAGAAATTGAAATTATAAAAGAATTCTGAGAATGAACTTGAATAATTGAACTTGTATTAAAAGATGATGTCATTGAAATAATTAAAGTTGTTGTTTGAGAAGATTGATATAGTAAATTTATTACTGCAAAAGAACTAGATAGTTCATATATGATAGATAATTGAGATAGATATAGAGTTAATTGTTATATTGATTCAATGTGATATTCAATCGCATTTAGAATTATACCAAATCAAATTCCAACTCTTGAAGAATTATGATTATGAGATCAAATAAAAGAAATGTGTAATAAATCAAAATGACTTATATTGATTACATGACCAACTTGATCATGAAAATCAACAAATATGGCTGCAATGATTGATTATATAAATAAAAATCAAAAAAAACATATTATAACAATTGAAGACCCTATAGAGTTTTCATTTACTTCTGATAAATCACTTATAAACCAAAGAGAAGTATGAAGTCATACAGTTTGGTTTTGAAATGCAATGAAATCAAGCCTTAGAGAAGATCCAGATGTAATTATGGTATGAGAAATGAGAGATCCAGAAACGATTAAAACTGCTATAACTTTAGCAGAAACTGGTCATCTAGTCTTATCAACTCTACATACAAATGATTCTGTACAAACAATTGATAGAATAATTGATATATTTCCTGGTAGTCAACAATCACAAATTAGAATGCAATTAAGCCAAAGTCTTGTTTGAGTAATTAGTCAAAGACTTATACCAAGAGATGATAAACCAGGTAGAATTGCGGCAAGAGAAATACTTATAAGTGATGATGCTGTTAGAAACTTGATTATCACATGAAAAACTCATCAACTTTATAGTGTACTTGAAGTATGAAAAAATAAATGAATGATTTTAATGGATAAATATCTATTAGCACTTCATATGAAAAAAATAATAAGTAAAGAAACTCTTCTAAGCTTCGTAAGAGACAAAGAAAGTATTGGTATGATGTTGGATTAAAAAATAATAAATTAAAAAATGTTAAATATAGAATTTTTAGAAAATTCATGATTCTTTCAAATAAAAACTCTCGAAGCTTGAGAGGTATTATTTGATGAATGAGATATTGACAATAATTTATATATAGTAAAAGAGTGAGAAATATCTATCGAAAAATATACAAACAGTGATAGAAATGAAACAAAAATATTAGCTAAATTATGAAATTCAGAAATATTTTGAGAATGATCTCTTTGAGATTCAGCACCAAAACAAGTAAAAATTAGAGCAACTAAAAAAACTACTTTACTTGAAATTGAAGCCAAAAATTCATTTGAAGAATTTTTACTTAAGTATACTAAAAAATGAGTAGATTTGTTATCATCAATAATATATATATCAAATAAAAGATTACTGGAAGCCAATTTTCTAATAACATCAAGTTATAAAATAAATAAACATATTTCTGAAATAAGTGAATTTAATAATAAAAATTTATTTGAAATACTTAATGAATTGGAAAAAACTATAAATTGAAAATATGTATTATATTTAGAAAAAAACCCAGTCCTAGATAATATTTTAATACTTAAATATGATTCTAGATTTAAATTAAAAATGCAAGAAAATATAATAGATTTATGAGATGGCTTATTTGATACAGATGATTTAATAAGAGAATGAATCAAACTATCAAAATATAATTTAATAGAAGAGTTAAAAAATAGAAATGAAGTTATTGGATATTTAGTTATTTGAGATGATAAAAAAACATTTGATGAATGACAAAAAAAATCAATTTGAGCAATTTCTGTTTCAATTGCTTGATATATAAAACAAAAACAATATTTTGACGAAAATAAAAATAAAGAGTATGCAAAATATAAAAAAGACTAACAAATGTTAGTCTTTTTTATTCAAATCTAAGTGCGTCTATTGGTTTCATCTTTGCAGCTTTCCATGCAGGTAATAATCAAAAAATTATTCCCATTCATATTGAAACTGCACTAGAAAATAAAATTACATTTATACTAAATTTAGCAGGTATTGGAGAATATTTATTTATTAAATAAACTCAAAGTAAACTAATTCAAAATGCGATTATACATCATAAAATACTTATAACTATTGATTCTGTTAAAAATTGAATTAATATATCACTTTTCTTAGCACCAATTGCTTTTCTAATACCAATCTCTCTAGTTCTTTCTATAACAGAAACAAGCATTATATTCATAATTCATATTCATCAAACAAGAAGAGAAATTC
>CALMDL010000030.1 GCA_937864995.1 uncultured Candidatus Altimarinota bacterium
TTTAAGTAAATCTCCTATAGTTTTAATTGATGAAATTGAAAATGCTTGAGTTGATAGAAAAAAAGCTTTAGATTTATTAATTAGGGAAGATAAAATAGTTTTAATAGCAACACATGATCCTATATTAGCCTTGTCTTGAGATAAAAGAATAGTATTAAAAGATTGAGGAATAAATGATATAATAAAAACAACAATAGAAGAAAAAAGTTTATTAGTAGAGCTTGAAAAATTAGATAAAAGTATGTTATTTTATAGAGAAAAACTTAGAAAAGGAGAAAGCTTATTATAAAAATAATTTAATTATGAAAAGAGCAGATATAAAAGTTGGTTTTGCATGTAATAATCATTGTACTTTTTGTGTTCAATGAGATAAAAGATATAAATATAAACCAAGAACTTTAGATGAAATAAAAAAAATTATATTAGATGAATATAATTTTTGAGCAAAATATGTAGTATTTACATGATGAGAACCTACTGTTCATCCAAATCTTATAGATGCTGTAAAATATGCAAAAGAAGTATGATATCTTCAAATTCAAATTCAATCAAATTGAACAAATTTTGATAAAATAGAATATGTTAAGGCTTTAATTGAAGCAGGAGTTACTGAATTTAGTCCATCTATTCATTGATTCAAAAAAGAAACTCATGATAAACAAGTTTGAACTCCATGAGCGTGGGATAGAGTTGTAAAATGACTTATAAATTTAAGAAAATTAAATTGTTTAGTTATAATAAATTCAGTAATAACTAATGATAATTATAAAGAAATTCCATTACTTGCTAAATTATTAATTGATTTAAAAGTTACTCAATTTCAATTTGCATTTGTACATATTTTATGAAGCGCTAATAAAAATAAAGATACAGTTGTTCCACAAAAATCAAAAGTAATGCCATATGTATTTAAAGCTTTAGATTTAGCAAAATCAAATTGAATTCCAGCATATACGGAAGCAATTCCTTATTGTTTAATGCAATGATATGAATGGGCTATTTCTGAAAATATTATGCCAGAAACATCTATTAACGATGCTGAAATAAGAACTGAAAGTTATGCTGATTATAGATGGAGTGAATGAAAATCTAAATGAGTAGAATGTAGTAAATGTATTAAAAATGATATTTGTGAATGACCATGGAAGGAATATCCAGATATGTATGGTTGGGAAGAATTTATACCTATAAAATAATTATTTATGCAAATATCAGCTATAAATAAATTCTCTCTTATAGAATTTCCATGAGAAATTTCAAGTATAGTTTTTACACCATCTTGTAATTTTAGATGTGGTTATTGTCATAATAGTGAATTTGTATTACCAGAAAAGTTAAAATATATATATAAAAAATTAATAATTGAAGAAGCATTTTTTAACTTTTTAGAAAATAGAAAATGAAAACTAACTTGAGTTTCTATTTGTGGCTGAGAACCTACAATGCAATCTGATTTAAAAGATTTTTGTAAAAAAATAAAAGATATGTGATATAAGGTTAAATTAGATACAAATGGGAGAGATCCTCAAATTATTTCAGATTTAATAACTGAAAAATTAGTTGATTATGTTGCTATGGATATAAAACATGAAGTATGAAGTTTTGATAAAATTATATGAGTAAAAATAGATGAAAAACCATATTTAGAAACTATAAAAATACTTTTGAATTCAAATATAGATTATGAGTTTAGAACTACTGTTATAAAGTGAATTCATGATGAAAAGATAATAGAAAATATATCAAAATATATTTCTTGAGCAAAGGCATATTATCTACAAAACTATAGAGCTTGAAATACTCTTGATCCAAATTTTTCTTGAAGAAGTTTTAGTAGTTTAGAATTGGAAAAATTTAAAAATATAGCAAATAAATATATACAGAATATAAAAATAAGAAACTAAAAAATAAGAAATTATTTTTTAGTTTTTTTATTGCAAAAATACAATATTTTGTATAATTAAACAACATATTATAACTATATATTGTAATTTTAAAAATATGTATTGTATAAATTGTTGACATGATAATACTAGAGTAATTGACTCAAGAACTTCAGAAGATTGAAAAGCAATAAGAAGAAGAAGAGAGTGTGAAAATTGTCATAATAGATTTACTACTTTTGAAAAAATTGAGACAACAGATTTGATAGTAGAGAAATCATGAAATAGAAAACAAAGATATGACAGAGATAAATTAGAAGATAGTATATTAAAGGCTATTAATAAAAGAAATATTAGTATAAGTACTATAAATGATTTGATTAGAAAGCTAGAATTTAAATGGTGAACTATAAATGAAATAACTTCAAAAGAAATTTGAAGAGATGTTTTAGATGCATTACATGGTTTAGATGAGGTTGCATATATTAGATATGCTTCTGTACATTTAAATTTTGAAAATGCTAACGATTTTATTAATTTTATAAATAATAAAAAATTTAGTTAATTTTTAACAAGAAATTAACACCATTTTTTAAATAAATATGATTTTTTCATGAAAATCATTAAATTTATTTAGTATATTTTTTAATATAGGTTTTAAAATGACACAAGTAATGCAAGCAAATCCAATTTTCAATCCAAAATGAAATGATGATGTTGCACATAGAACAATAATAAAATGAAATACAACAGGTTTATTTCAATTAAATGCAGTTAAATATAATTGGGCAAAAAGTCTTTATCAAGTGATGGTTTGAAATTTTTGGTTGCCAGAAAAAGTAAAATGATTGTGAGAAGATGCTGTCCAATTTAAAAAAGAATTAACAGCAGATGAAGCAAGAGCTTATAAATGAATTTTATCATTTTTGATATTTTTAGATAGTATACAAACTGTAAATCTACCAAACTTTAACGAATATATAACAGCTCCAGAAGTTAATCTTATACTTTCTATACAAGCTTATCAAGAAGCAATTCATAGTCAATCTTATGCTACAATTTTAGAAACAGTTGTTGATAGTAAAGATAGAGAAGAAATTTATTATTTTTGGAGAAATGACAAACATTTACTTGAAAGAAATGAATTTATTTGAGGTATTTATCAAAAATTCATAGATAACCCAAATGATGAAAATTTCTTTGCTTGAATAATTTGAAATTTCTTGCTTGAAAGTATTTATTTTTATAATTGATTTGCATTTTTTGATACTCTTGCTGATGCTGGTAAAATGGTAGCAACAGATAGAATGATAAATTATATTAGAAGAGATGAATTAACTCATGTTACTATTTTTGCTAATTTAATTAAAGAGATTAAAAAGGAATTTCCAGAAATGTATAATGAAAAACTTATACTTGATATGATGGATACGGCTGTAAAACAAGAAGTAAAATGGTCTAAACATATTTTATGAGAAAAAATCATAGGTATGGGTCATGAAAATATAGAAAA
>CALMDL010000031.1 GCA_937864995.1 uncultured Candidatus Altimarinota bacterium
TACTAAAACCTATAAATTTAAATCAATGTCTTATAAAATTAAAATTTGGACTTATCCACTAAAATTAACTCAAACCTTTAAATCAAAAAACTATTTTTTTAGATTATCAAAATATGAACAAGCCCTAAAAGATTTTTATAAAAAAAATCCTGGTTTTGTTGTACCTCAAGATAGATTTAATGAAGTTATAGCTTTTGTAGATAGATGACTTGAGGATTTTTCTATAAGTAGAGAAACAAATAAATTTGGTATAAAATTACCTTTTGATGAAACACAAGTAACATATGTTTGGTATGATGCTTTATTTAACTATGTAACTGTTTGTGATACAAATGATAAGCAAGAAAATGATAGTGATTTTTGGCCAGCTGATTTACATGTAGTTTGAAAAGATATTATTAGATTTCATGCTATTTATTGGCCTGCTATGCTTATGAGTGCTGGTTATGAATTACCAAAAAATGTACTTACAACTGGTTATTTTACAGTTGATGGTCAAAAAATATCAAAATCACTTTGAAATGCTATAGATCCAGTAGAATTTAGTGCAAAATATAGTAAAGACTTATTAACTCTTTATATTTTATCAAGTTTTAATATAGGTCAAGATTGAGATTTTGATCAAAAACAGGCTATACTTACTTACAATGCAAAACTTGCTAATAATTTTTGAAATCTGTTAAATAGAGCCGTTGTTTTGACTATGAAAATGGAGTTAGAAAATGGTTTAGATTCAAAAGTTTCAGAAGAAAATTTATGAATATTTAAGTGATTAGATTTTTCAGTTTCATCAATTTGATATAAAATTGATAACTTAAATAATACTTCTATTGATAAAATTGATTGAAATTTTAATTCATTATTTTCTCTTTATAATGAAAATTTTGATAAACATATGTCCAGTTATAATTTAAAATTATCTTTAGACTTAACATTTAAGTTTCTAGATTCTTTAAATCTATATGTAACTCAAAAAGAGCCTTGGACTCTTATGAAAGATGAAAGTAAATTAGAAGAAGTAAAAGAGATTATGTATACTATTTGTGAATGAGTTAGACAAGTTTCTCTTAATTTTTATCCATTTTTCCCAGAAAAAATGAGTGAGGTTTTTAATGCTTTAAATTTAAAAGATTATAAATCTAGACTTGAAGCTTGAGAATTAAAAAACTTGAGAAATGAAAAAATAGTATTTAATATAAAAGAAAAAGCACCTATTTTATTTGAAAAATTTGAATTAGAATAATATGATAATAATTAAAAATAAAGACTGAGAAATAATTAAAACTATAGAATTAGCGGTAAAGAAGATGTTCGATAGGAGAAT
>CALMDL010000032.1 GCA_937864995.1 uncultured Candidatus Altimarinota bacterium
ACTAGAAAATTTAGAAAATATAGATAAAAAATCTAATGATAATATCAAACAAGATGCTGAAGTAATCAATAACGATGATTTAGTATCTATGTTTGATTTACCTGAATGAAACGAAGAAAAAGAAATAAAAGAAGAAGTGATAACTCAAGATACAAACTCAAATCAAACTCAATCAAATGAAAATAATGTTTTTGATATAAATATTAATTCCATAAAAGATATTTTACTTTATCTAGAAGATAAAAAATATGATTTTGTTACATTTGAACCTAGTGAATCAAATGTAAAAATAGATTTTAGAAAAAATAATGTAATAATTGAAACAAAATACATTAAATACCCTATTTATTCTAGTATTTTATTAAAAGCAAAATCTGCAACTAAATTAAATTTAGAAAATACTAGTGAAACTCAAGAATGAAATTGATGAATTAGTTTTGAAGAAAAAAACTTTCAATTATTAACAAAAGTAGTACCAGGAAATTTTTGAGAAAAACTTTTTATAAAAGCAAAAGTTGTTGATAAAGCAATAACTCAAAAAAAAGAAGTCAAAAAAATGAGTATGTGACAAATACTTTCATTTTTAATAATAATTACATTAGTGTGATTAGTTGTAGGTTGATGATTTCTATGATTTATAGTTTTAAATGCAAAAACAGTTGATGATGTTAGATTTTTTGCATGATTATGAATAAACCTAAATGAAATTAATGCTTTTATTGCTCAATTAGTTACAATAATTTTTTCTATATTATTATTAGCAGAAACATTATTATTAATAATATTTCTATTTAAATTTTTCTTAACAAAAAAAGAATTTAAAAAGAAAAAAATAAAATTTTTGATACTTTCTATATTGTTTATGATTATTACATTTACAACAGCAACAATATGGATGATTATAGATCAAAAAATAAAAAATTTGCCTAATTGGCAAGAAATGTCATTTTGAGAAATTCAAATATATGATAACTCAAAATTAACAAGTGAACAATTTGATAAAGTTTGATCTCTATTAAAAGATACAACAAATTTAATATGACCTGTTGAAATAAAATTTGATTTAACATATTTAGCACAAGCAGAAGAAAAGAAATGAGTTACAATTAAAAATTTCAATTGGAATTTTTGAAATGGAGATATACAAGAAACTATACTTCCTCATTTAATAAAAACTTTTGATAAAATTTGAACTACTGATATTAAATTAACAATAAATTGAATTGATTCTCAATGAAAAGCTATTGAAAAAATTGTAAATATGCCTTATATAAATATATCTTATGTTGTAGATATAGAGGAAAAAA
>CALMDL010000033.1 GCA_937864995.1 uncultured Candidatus Altimarinota bacterium
AAGAATTATCTTGATTAAAATAATTATTTTCATCAAGATAATCTAACATATCGAAAAATATAAATTTTAACTCTGGGAAATAATCATGATATTTTTCTCTTTTTTGTATATAAAAATCTCTACTCCAATTTTTCCGTAAATATTTATAAAAAATACTTTGATATTCAGCTTCTATAACATCAACTAATTTTACAAATTTACTTTCAATAGTTTCTCTTTTTTCATATTCATCTATTTTTTCTGAATAAATTTTTCTTAATTCTTTTGGAATTTTGTCTAAAAATATTGGAAATGCTTCTTTTTCTATTTGTGCTTTAGTTTTATGCAATTCCGAAGCACTAGGATCTAAATCTACATCTCAAGTTTCAGATTCAATTAAATCATGATACACTATCATTTCATATATTTTTAGTTTATCTAAATTATATTTTCAAGGACATATTTGATTCAATTTTTCTAACAGATAATCTGCAACAACAAACATACACCAAGTGTGTTCTGCTGTTGATTCTTTTTCTCAATTTAAAGTCCTTCAAGAAAATCTATAAGTAAATTTTAATTTTTGTATATTCTTAAATTGTTCTATTTCATCAATTAAATTCATTAATTTAAATTAATTATATAAAATCTGTTTTATTATACTCAAATATGTAAAATATAAAAATAATTTGATTTAGTAAATATATTAATTAATTTAAAATAAAATTACTAATTAATATATTTATATGCTAGATTTTGAATTTTTATACATAATTTCAATACCAATTTACATAATTTTAATTGTTATATTTTTAATAAAGAAGATTAAATTGAAAAATATATTAATTTATACTATTTTTTATATTTACATTATTTCACTTCTAGCAGTTACATTATTTCCAATACCAATTGCTTGATTAAAAGAAATATCTACATATATAACTGATACAAATAATTTTATACCTTTTAATTCTATTTTAGATATATTATTAAATAAAAATTTACCTCTAATAATTAAATCTAAACAAGTAATATGAAATATTATTATATTTATTCCTTTATGATTTTTGATTCCATTTATATGGAAAAATAAAAGTAATTTTAAACAAGCTTTATATATATGAATATTATGAACTATATTTATAGAAACAACTCAATTTATTATTTCTATAATATTAGGATTCAATTATAAAGTTACAGATATTGATGATATAATATTAAATACATTGGGTTTTATTATTTGATTTTATATTTTTAGGTTATTTAAAAAAAGTATTGAAAATTAAAAATTTTTTAGATAAATTGGATTTAAAAATCCAATTTATTTTTTTCTCTTGATTTATTATATACAATATATATACTTATTTAAAATATTTGCATAATTTTTTGTATATGTATTTATGTAGTAATTGCTGAAATGAGAGTTTAAAATGGACTGGTCAATGTACTTTTTGTCGTGAATGGAATACTCTAAGCGAGTTTAAAGAAGCTAAATTAAATGATAAATGATGACAAAAATGAGAAGCAAAAATTCTTGCTAATTTATGAGATGTAATAAAAGAAAATAAAGAAGTCAAAATCATAACTAAATCTCTAGAATTAAACAATGTTTTATGATGATGAATAGTACCATGAAGTGTTGTTTTATTATCATGAGAACCTGGTATTTGAAAATCTACTATCACTTTACAATTAGCATCTCTTGTAAATGAAAATATAGTTTATATTTCATGAGAAGAAACAGCATATCAAATAGCAGATAGAGCAAAAAGACTTTGAGTTACTTGAAACAATATGAAAATACTGGCTGAAAGCTGCGTAGAAGACATATTAGAAACTCTAAGTAAAAATAAATCTGAAATAGTAATTATTGATTCTATTTCAGTTATGCATTCAAATAATGTAACTTGAGTTGCTTGAAGTGTAAGCCAAGTAAGATATATAAGTGAATTACTTGTAGCTTTTGCTAAAACAAGTAATACTTCTGTGTTTATTATATGACATATAACAAAAGATTGAAACTTAGCATGACCAAAAACACTAGAACATATGGTTGATACAGTTTTATATTTTGAGTGAGATAAATACGATAATTTAAGGATTTTAAGAGCACTAAAAAATAGATTTTGAGCAACAAGTGAAATAGGTATTTTTACTATGAATGAAAATTGATTATCTGATTTAAAAAATCCATGACTTGATTTTGTAAATTCAACTGAAGCTACAATTTGATCTAGTTTATCAATAACCATAGAGTGAACAAGACCTCTTATAATAGAAACTGAAAGTTTAACTACATATACTAAATTTGGTTATCCAAAAAGAAGTTCTAGAGGTATAAACTCATCTAAACTTGATTTAATAGTTGCAGTTTTATGAAAATATACTCCTGTAAAACTAGAAGCTTATGATGTATATACCAATATTGCTAGATGATTAAAAGTAGAAGAACCTGGTGTAGATTTATCACTTGCAGCT
>CALMDL010000034.1 GCA_937864995.1 uncultured Candidatus Altimarinota bacterium
GATTTCTCATTTTTTCAATTTTTTTTCTTGGCAAAATAAACTCAAATTATCTTTATCTGTTTCACTTAAATCAGAAAGTAATTGTATTCAATGTAAAATATTCATAAAAATTTATTAAGATATATCTATATAATATTAACACAATAAAAAATAAATATCAAAAAAATAGGATAATTTATCCTATTTTTGTATTTCTATTTTATAAATTTCTAGCTCATCTCAATTTTCAACAGCCACATTTGTAACTAACTTAATTCAACACTCAGTTGGGCCTTCTACTTCTTTTACTTCGAGCATTCATTGTTTTAATGATTCAATTTTTCAAGTTCAAACCATTTTCTTTTTTCTAATAATTCTTACTAAAGTATTATTTTCAATTTTATTTTCTGGTTGTACAACAAGTCATAAAATCATAAATTTTTTATCAGTAAAAAATATTCATCCAACTTTTGCCTTTCAAATTATAGTTTCAATTTCTTTTGGATCAAGCATTCAAGTAACAATTTTTTCTATTTTTTCAGTAATATGATAAATAATATCACTTGAAATAAATTCTACCTTTGATGATTCTAAAGTTGATTTTGCAGTTGGTAATACTCAAACACTAAATCAAACAAGTATAGCATCACTTCATTGCCCCATCAAGATATCTCATTCAGAAATTGATCAAACTCAAGCAAGAATAATTGAAACAGTAGTTTCAGGAGTTGATAATTTTATCAATGCTGCCTTTATTGCCTCAAGAGATCAATTAGTATCAGCTTTTAATATAATTTTTAATTGTTTTAAACTTCAAGATTTAATTTTTGACATAAGCAATTCAAGTCCTGAGCTACTAGATTTCTTTTGTTTTTCTAATACAACTTTATATTCAATTGCTTTTTCTTTTGCAATATCAGAAGTATTTACAACTTGCAATATATCTCAACCATCAACAACTCTATCAAGTCATACAATCAATACTGGATCTCATGGTTTTGCAAATTTAACTTTTTGATTTTGATAATTTTTTAATATTTTTACTTTTCAATATGAATCTTGACAAACAATATTATCTCAAGAATTAATAGTTCAAGTATTTATTAATACTGTAGCAACTGGTCATAAATTTCAATCTAAATGTGATTCAATAACTGTAGCAACTCAATTTCTATCTGGATTAGCCTTAAGTTCTTTCATTTCAGCAACCAAAAGAATAATTTCAAGTAAATCATCTATTCAAAATCAAGTATGTGCAGAAACTGGAACCATAGGAATATCTCATCCCCAATCTTCAGCTACAAGTCAATGTTCCGCTAATTGTCATTTAACATGATCTGGATTAGCTCAAACTTTATCCATTTTGTTTATAGCAACTATAACTGGAATATCAGCTTCACGAGCATGACTAATTGATTCAATAGTTTGTGGTTTTACTCATTCATCAGCAGCAACTACTAATATAGCAATATCAGTTGATTTTGCTCATCTAGCTCTCATAACTGTAAAAGCCTCATGTCATGGAGTATCCAAAAATGTAATATTTCATTGAGGTAATTCAACTTGATAAGCTCAAATACTTTGAGTTATTCAACCTGCTTCTCATGAAGCTATTTTAGAACTTCTAATATAATCTAAAAGAGATGTTTTACCATGATCAACATGTCACATTATAGAAACAACTGGTGCTCTCGGAATTAATTTACTTTGATCATCTTCTGATAAAAAAGATGAAATATCTCATAATATAATATCTTCAACACTTGCTCATAAAGCATGTTCTCTTTCTACTTTAATTTCAAATGCATCTGAAATTATAGATGCCGTTTCAAAATCAACTTTAGAATTTATATTTACCATCATTCAGTTTTTCATAAACTCAGCTATAAGTTTAGGTAAAACTATACCAATTTTTTCTGATAATTCTTTAACTGATAAAAAATCTCAAATTTGAACAATTTCTCATTTTCTTTCAGTTAAGTTTTGTTTTATATCTTCTGCTTTTTTCTCTTCTTTTTTAGATTTTTGCATTTTATTTGATCTAGTAAAAGTCAAATCTTCATCTTGTGTAAATCTAACCTTACCTCTTGTTTTACCAAAAGTATTTAATTTTGGTTTTTTTGTAGCTTCTTCATCCTTAGTTTTTTGTTTTACTTTTGATGCATGCTTAGGTGCTCAAAAAGATTTTTTAAAACCAGAATCATCTCAAGTTGAAACATTTGCACTTGAGTTAAAGTTATTTGAAGGCTTAAACCCACTATTTTGTTTAAAATCTGGTTTTGTTCAATTTGATTGAGCTCTATTATTAGAAGAATTAGAATTTGAAGTTCAAGAATTAGTTCTTGGTTTATATTCTCAAGAATTTTGATTTTTATTGTAATTTGGTTTACTATGATTTTGTTTTACTACAGTAGTATTTTCAGATGGTTTTCTATCTGCTCTTTTAATTACTTCTATTTTTTGAACAATATTTTTTGATTTTTTTTCAACTCATTCTTTTGGTTTTGGAGCATTTTTTGCATCATTTATTTTTTTTGCTTCTGCTTTTTCTGCTTCAGCTTTTATATCTGCAGCCTTTTTAACTACTATTTTTTTCTTTGCAGCTATAACTGGCTTTTTTGGTGCATTTTTTGCTTCATCACTATTATTTGAATTAATTTGTGAATAATAATCATCTACAATTTTTTTATCTGACATTTAAAACTTGGTTCATTAAATAAAGAAAATATTTGATAGAAGATAAGTATTTTTTATAAAAAGTCAAAAAAATATAAAAACTTGCAACAAAGCTATTTTTAATTAATCTAATAAAAAAATTTAAAACTAATTTTTTTATTATGGAACAAAAAATTAAATCTTTAACTTCTACTTTTTTTGATAATTTTTGAATGAAAATAAATTCAATAGAAGTTATAAACGAAGAAAAAAATATTTTTCTTATTAAGATAAAATCAGATGAATCTGGTTTACTTATATGACCTAACTGAAAAAATTTAGATCATATCTCAAATATATTAAAATTAATTCTAAAAAATAATTTAGAAGAAGTTGCAAAAATTCATGTTGAGATAAATGATTACATGAAAAGTAAAGATGATAGACTTAAAAGTCATATTATATCTAAAATTAAGATTGTTGAAAAAACTGGTAAAGATTTAGTTTTACCTTTTTATTCTGCATACGATAGAAAAAAAATTCACTCAATAGTTTCTGATTATAAAAATGATAAAATATATACAAAAAGTATTTGAGAAGGAAATGAAAGAAGATTATATATATGTAAATTAAATGATAAAATAACTATTGATTTAGACTGAGATGATATTTAATATTAAAATTATGATAAAAAAGATAATTATAATAATCTTATTATGACTTTGATTTTTTAGTTTTTTTAAAATAAATGAATTAAATTATAAAAAATATAATGAAATTAAAATAAATTTAATAAAACACCCTGAAAATTTACCTAAAAAATCAATAGCAAAAGCAACTTCTTTTTGATATGAGAATCTTAAAGCAGACATATATTGGCTTAAAACAATACAATATATATGAGCAAATGCATTTCATAGTGAATATAAAAAATATTTATATTCAATCCTTGACTTAGTCACAGAACTTAATCCATATTTCAAAAAGCCATATATAATATGACAATTATTATTACCTTGATATGAGTCTAATTATGAATTTATAACTGAAGATGAACAAAAAATTCATATAAATGAATCTGAAAAACTATGAATTAAATGAATAAATAATTTTTGTGATATA
>CALMDL010000035.1 GCA_937864995.1 uncultured Candidatus Altimarinota bacterium
TATATTACATTCAAGTGTCATATATATAAGTATAACAATGTCTTTTTTATCCATAAAACTTATTTCTATTATAATAATAATCTAAAAACATTTTATTATAATATTCAAGTTCTTCTATATTAAATCCCATTTTTAACCATTTATCTAAAATCTGTTTTAATTGGTCATCTCTTATATTATCTTTTATTAAATATATATTCAATAAATCTAACTCTTTATCTGAATTAAAATCAACATATATATTTCATTTTTCATTAACTTTAAAATTTGATTTATAATTAATATAAAAATCATTTAATTTACTATGTATTTTTAAACTAGAGTCAAAAACATTTTTATCAATTCATCTTGTAATATTTAAATTTTCAAGAATATAGAAAAGTTCTATATCACTATTTTCAAGAATATATCATTTATATTTAAAAGTTTTATCTTTCCATCAAGAGTAATTTAAATCTTCATAAACAAGCATTCATGGTATATGAGAAGTTGAAGTTAATCATATTCATAAAATAGCAGTATTTCTAACTTTTCTCTCTTCTATTTCTTCTCTTTTTGTATCAAATAATCAAATAAATTTATTATCTATATACTTATCTACAATTCTAACTAATTTTTGAGAATTTTTAATATAATAATTACATATATCTAAAAATTTTTCTTTTCAATATTTATTTAAAAATAAACTTCAAAAAGTTGTTCTCATAGATATATCCCATCTATTTGGCTCAAAATTAACATTAATATTATTACTTTTTAATTTGATTCAATATTCATACATTTTTTCCATATCTGATATTAAATCTGAAACTGTCATATATGGCAAATTATACATCATATCAAAAGAAACTTTTCTAAAGTTTAAATTAATAATATTATTAATTGCAAGGTCAATTTTATTTAAATCAAAATTTCTATTATTTAGCTTATTAACTTTTTCGCTAAAAGTTTGAATTCAAAGCATAATATCAGTAACTCAATATGATTTAAGTATATTAAGTGTATTCTCACTTAAATAATAAGGTTGAATTTCTACTTGCCAAATTAATTCATCAGCAAATTTAAAATTTTTTCTTATTTCTTCACATATTTCAATTATATATTCATCAGGCCAAATATTAAATGTTCATCATCAAAAATAAATTGAATTTAATGGTTTTGTAATAATAGTTCAATAATATTTTATTTGATAAATTATATATTCTTTATATTTCAAGAAATCAGAATTATCTGATTTAATAAATGTCTTACAATCGCAATATGAACATCTTGTTCAACAATATATACTATGAAGATAAAGTTGTAAATTTGAATCAGTATTATTAAATTTTAGCCAACTATCATTAATTAAATCATTTTCTACATTAACGGTTAAAAAGGTATCCATAGGATACCTAAAACAAAATCAATCAAATTTAAAAAATATTATTAAAAATAAATATTTTTTTAGTTCATCAAACATAAAATTTAGATTAAAAATTCATAATTCTATTAATATAAAAAAACATTAAATCAGGATTATAATATAATTCAATATTAAGATCTTTATATTTTATTCTTTCCTTATTACTAATCATATTTTTATAAATCAAATTTTGATCTACATAATATTTTAATTTTTCTTGACTTAAATCTTTAATAAAATCATTTGATAAAACATATGTACAATAATACAAAATAAATGTAGCATCTAATGGTTCTTCTAATTCAATACCAATTCAATAATTGAATAATTCTTCATAAGTTTTTATTGCATTATCTTTATCTCATTTTTTATCATAAGATTTTGCAAGAATAATTAATCAAACTCAAATATCATTAGAATCTAATTTCTTAATTTCTTCATAACTATTTATAACATTTTTATAATTTCATTTTTTATATTCATACATTATTCTTTCAGTCAACATTGGTAAATCACTATATTTGTTTAATAATGTTGAAGAACTAATTAAATCTCAATTATATAAATATGCTTGTATAAGTTGAGATATAATAGCTTTGATAATTCATTTTTCAGTAATTCAACTAGTATTTATCAATTCTAAAGCATCTCTTCACAAACTAATTGCTTTTTTATAATCTCATTTATCTATATAAATATACATCAATTGTTCATAATCTCATAAATCTTTTTTATCATTATCATTATATCTTTTTAACGCTAATTTCAACGCCTTATCAATATCAGTATCA
>CALMDL010000036.1 GCA_937864995.1 uncultured Candidatus Altimarinota bacterium
CTAATTCTTCTTTAATTTCAATATGTAATTCATCAAGTTGTTCTTGGTCAATCACACTTGGAGCATTCATCATCAAATCTTGTGCTTTTCATGATTTAGGAAATGCATAAACTTCTCTAATATTATTTTCATCTTTTAATATCATCATAAATCTATCCATACCAATTGCAAATCAACCATGAGGAGGAACTCAATATTGAAATGCTTCGTACATAGCACCAAATTTATTCATAACTTCTTGTTTATTTCTACCTACTTTTTCAAAAGCTTTTACAAGAGAATCAACATCGTGATTTCTTATAGAACCTGAAAGTATTTCAAAACCATTACAAGCTAAATCATATTGAACTGATTTAATTGATAATAAATCATCATTATTAAATGCATCAATACCACCTTTTGGCATAGAAAAAGGATTATGAGCAAAATCAAGTTTACCATTTATATCACTTTCTTCAAACATTGGAAAATCTGTTACCCAACATAATGCAAGAGTATTTTTATCTGCTAATTCAAATTTATCTCTTAAAGCAAGTCTTACAACATTTAATATTTTTACAGCTTTTAAATATTCATCTGCTGAGAAAAATACTATATCACCATTTTTAGGTTGTAATCTAGCTTCCATTTCTTTAATTTCAGCTTCTCACATAAATTTTAATATTGGTGATTTTTTTCAACCTTCTTCATTATCATCATAGATAATATAAGCAAGTCATTTAGCTCAAGCTTTTTGAGCAACTTTTGTTAAATCATCAATTTCACTTCTAGACATTGATTTTCATTCTAATTTAATAGATTTTATAACTCAACCACTAGTTGCAACAGATTTAAAAACACTAAATTCACTTTCAGTAAATATATCTGTTAAATCAACAAATTTTAATCCAAATCTTAAGTCTGGTTTATCAGTCCCATAGTTTTCCATAGACTCTTCATAACTCATGCTATAGAATTTACTATCCATAACAGTTTTTGGAGAAAGTGCAGCAACTACATCTTTTATATATCATTCAACAACAGCAAAAATATCAGCTTGTTCAACAAAACTCATTTCACAATCTATTTGATAAAATTCACATGCATGTCTATCAGCTCTTGGATCTTCATCTCTAAAACAAGGTGCAATTTGAAAATATTTATCAATTCAACCAACCATTAAAAGTTGTTTATATTGTTGAGGTGCTTGAGGTAGAGCATAAAATTTACCTGGATGTAATCTAGAAGGTATAACGAAATCTCTAGCTCATTCTGGACTTGAAACAGTGAAAATAGGAGTTTGTACATCTAAAAATTCATGAGATGTAAACCAATTTCTAGTATAATTTAAAAATTTTGATCTAAATTCTACATTTTCTAAAGCTTTTCTTCTTCTTAAATCTATATATCTATGTTTATATCTTACTTCTTCATTTGCAAGCTCTCAGTGATCATCAAGTTCAAAAGGAGGAGTTTTTGATCTAGATAATAAAGTAGTATTTTTAACAACTACTTCAATTTCTCAAGTTGATAAATTTGGATTATTTTGACCTTCTGGTCTACTTCTAACAATTCATTCTACTTGAATTACATATTCACTTCTATAATCAGATGCTGTAGCATGTGAACTAGCATCATCTTCTGGATCAAAAACAACTTGAGTTAAACCATATCTATCTCTTAAATCTATAAATATAATACCTCAATGATCTCTTCTATTACTTACCCAACCAGATAATTTAATTGTTTCTCAAACATTTTTTAAACTTAATTCACTACATTTATGAGTTCTTAACATATTTTAAAAATAAAGTTATAAATAATACTGATCCTCATTAGAAAATTAAAATTATTTCATAATTTTAAACTCTAATGTGGCCAGCATAAGTTATGTCAACAAATATATTTTTTCAAAATCTATTTGCGTCATAAATAAAAAAGTACAAAAATATAAAATATATTTTCGTACTTTCGGTTCAAAATTATTTTGAAAGGTGCCACCGAATAGTTATTCTTAATTTGATATTATTTTAACGCAGTATTACGACTTCGCGAGGTTCTACTAAGAATAAATCTTTTCTTCCTCGGGCTCGCAGTTGTTTTCTGCTCAAACGCCTATGAAAAGATTATAATTTTATTAAAAAAAATTGCAAGAGTATTTTAAAAAATATTTTTAATTATTGGCAAGTGATATTATTTGAAACTTTGGCATCTATATAGTAAAATAAGTTTATATTTAATTTTAATAATAATTCCTATATGACTAACTTGTTTTACGAAATATTTAACAAAAAGGTAGAGTTAACTCCTGACGTTTTAAATAAATTTATAAATGAAGCTGAAAAACTATTTAATAAATTTAAAGTAGATAACGATATAGATAATTTAAGAGTGTTAAAAAATAAAATTGAGCACTTACTTGAAGATAAAGTTAAAAACTTAACTCAAAAAGAGAAAAAAGAATATATCGAAATCAATGATTTTTTAGATAAAATTGATGATTATTTAGAAGAATTAGTTAAATCATCTGAAAAAAAAGAACTTATAGATGTAGTTGCTGAACTTGAAAAATCATATAAAAAATGTGATGATATAAAAGAAGAAGATAAACATAAATATAGAAAATATTGTGTTAAAAAATCTACTGTTGAATATGAAAAAGAAATTATTGAATTACAAGTTGAATTATTAAAACTTCAAAAACATATAAAAGAAACTGGTCAAAAATTACTTATTATATTTGAATGAAGAGATGCAGCTTGAAAATGAGGTACAATTAAAAGATTTAATGAATTTTTAAATCCTAGATGAGCTAGAATTACAGCACTTGAAAAACCAAGCGAAATAGAAAAAACTCAATGGTATTTTCAAAGATACATACAACATTTACCTGCAGGATGAGAAATGGTATTCTTTGATAGATCATGGTATAATAGATGTTGAGTTGAACCAGTTATGTGATTTGTATCTAGAGAAAAATATGAACAATTTTTAGAAGATGTACCAAAATTTGAAAAAATGTTATCAGAATCTGGTATTAAAATAATTAAATTTTATTTTTCTGTTTCAAAAGATGAACAAAAAGCTAGATTTGATTCAAGAGAATTCAATCCATTAAAACAATATAAATTATCACCAATTGACCAATTTTCTCAACAATTATGGGATAAATACTCATTAGCAGAATATCATAATTTTAAAAATACTCATCATAAAGATGCTCCTTGGACAGTAATTAATAGTGATGATAAGAAAAAAGCTAGAATTAATGCTATAAAATATGTATTAAATCAATATGATTATCCTGAAAAAATCGATAAGAAAAAATTAAAATTAGATAAAGAAATAGTTCATGATGGAAAAGCAAAAGTAAAAATGCTTGAAAAAGAAATAGATGTAAAAGAAGATTTATTCGAATAAAAAAAGAAGCCTACGGCTTCTTTTTTTCTATTTAAAATGAAAATACATCAACAATTTTTCAATTCACAATTATATTATCATCTTCTGACAATATAATAGGCTTATGATAACTATCATTTGATTCTGGTAATAAATAAATCAAATCACCATCTTTTTTGTATTTTTTTAAAGTAGCAGATCAGTTAACCAAAAATAGAAAAGCATCACTATTATTTAAATAAGTTTCATCTTTTTTAATTAATACATAACTTCAATTTTCAATTAATTTTCATTTAATTTCAAAATTATTCATAGAAGTACCTTCAACTTTTAAAATAAAATAATTTTTCTCATCTCATGAAATTATTTTTTTAGAAATTGGCAATACTCAATACCCTGCTTCTACTGCATCAACAAGAGGAGTTCAAGCATTAGCATATCATAAAATAGGTATATTCATAGTTGTTTGAAAACCTATACTATTTCATAAATTTATAGATCTATATCATCTACCTCTAGTTAAAAATCACTTTTTTTCTAAAGCTTCTAAATATTGAACTACTCATCTTTTTGATTTTTGATTTAATAAAATAGTAAGTTCTTCAATAGTTGGAGACTTAGCATTTTCTCAGATATATTTAGTAATTATATCTAAAACGTATTGTTGTTTTTCTGTTAGCATATTTTTATACTAAAAAATAATATATACTGAGTATATACTTGGTATTAATAAAGTCAAATTATTTTTTAATAAAAAAAACTAAATTATATAATTTAGTTTTTTGTTTCTTTATTTTCTAAGATTTCTTTTACATGGGTTTTAACTTCTACCTTTAATACTTTTTCTTCATTTTTTAATATATCTTTTATATGTATTCTAATATCATTTATTTTATGTCTAATTATATGTTTATTATGTAAATTCATAAAAAGATATATTATTGATTTTCTCATCTTGATTACATGTTTTATTTTACTTGGAGAAACAACAAGTATAATTCAAACTATAAGTATAAATATACCTACAAAAAGCGATCATGGGAATATAGGTAAAACAATTGGAAAAACTGAAAT
>CALMDL010000037.1 GCA_937864995.1 uncultured Candidatus Altimarinota bacterium
AACTTTCTAGTATTGATAGTGAATGAAAATATTTAGCAACAAAAATAGTTAAATTTTTTAGAGGAATTAATTTTATTGACTCAAATATTAATTTAGCATGATTAACTTTAAAAATGCTAGATAATGAGTTTGAAAAGAAAAAAATAATTAATTTTATTAAAAATGCAGATAATAATATAGAAAATATTGAACAAGAAGAAAATGAGTTTGATATATCAAAAAATAATAATATACCTTTTTTTGAGATAAATTGAAAAAGAATTATTCCTGAAAAAATTATTGAAACATCTTTTATTCACCCTGTTTTTGAAAATGAAAAAAAAGTTTGAAATATATGATTTAATTTAGAAATACAAGAATCATTATGAACTCAAAAGCTATTTTCATTATTATGACCAATTTTAGATACAATAAAAATGAATTGAATTTTATTAATAGATGAAATTGATACACATATGCATTTCCTACTTATTGAGAATTTGATAAAGTTCTTTAATTGACTAGATAACGATTGAAAAAATTTTATATGAAATTCTCAATTTATATTTAATACTCATAATTTAGATTTAATGGATTTTGATTTATTCAAAAAAGATCAAATTTTTTTTACATCAAAAAATTATTACTGAGCTACAGAAATTTATTCTCTTGATGATTTTAAGGAAATACAAATAAGAAATAATTCTGATATTAAAAAAGCATATAAGCTTTGAATTTTTTGAGCTATACCAATTTTATCTGATTTTAGATTATAAAAATGACTAGAGTAATTTGAAATAAATCTACTAAATATGCATATATATTTTGCGAATGAAAAACTGAGGAAAGTTATTTTAATCAATTAAGTAGAATTCTAAATATTAGATGAGTTACAGTTAAAACAATAGATTTAGAATGATGAACTAAAATAATGAATAATCCAGAATTAATAAAAAAGAAAATCATTAGTACAGTAAAACATAATAATCCTAAACTAAAATGATTGGTTCCAAAAATTTTTATAGTTTTTGATTTAGATATTTTTATAGATAAAGTTAAATTAGATAATACACTAAATATTTTAAAAGATTATAAATTAATAGTTTCAAATGAAACTTTTGAATATTGGATTTTATCACATTTCAAAAAATATAATTTATGAAAGTGAAAATATAATTATTTAATTGAGTTGAAATCATTTTTACCATGGTTACCAAATATGCCTGATTTAAAAACATACAAAATGACTTGAAGAAATAATTTTGAATGGATGACTAGTGATAATATTAAAAATGCAATAAAAAACATAAATGAAATAAATAAATTAAGTAAATGAAATTTAAAAGATAGGGATCCTTATAGTAATGTAAATGAAATTATTGATTTTTTATTATTATAATTAATATAATGACTATGGACAAAAAACTAAAAAATGAACTACAAAGAATAGTAGCAAAATGAT
>CALMDL010000038.1 GCA_937864995.1 uncultured Candidatus Altimarinota bacterium
AAGTATTTAAATCATTAAAATGTTTTAATATTTCATTTGTACTAATTTTTAAATCTATACAAATATCAAATCTAAAGCATTTATTTAAATCAAAATATCATTTTAAAAAATATAAAATTTCATCTTTTCAGATTAATTTAAATGCAGTTGAATATATAACTATTTTATCTTTTGATTTTATTACTCAATTTGCTTTTGCTTCTCATTTATAATATGCAAAAAGGGAATAATCTTGTCTTGTAAATATAATTTTATATTCATATCTAGGAACTTCATTTTTTGTAAATGAATAATCTTCTAACTCTCAATAATTTGAATTATCAAAGTCCAATTTTTCAAACATTTCACTTTCAAACTTAAAATTTCAAAAAATTTCTAAATGGTCTAATCCAAAATGGATAGTTTCATTTAATATATTTATCATTTTTTTAATAATAATGACTCCGGAGTACTAAAATAAAGATAGTACTAGTTTATAGTTAACTGCTCTGACAATTATTGATGTCAGAGCTTTCCCATTTTCCTCTTATATTTTTTATTAGTGAAAGCAGATTTTATCAAACTTAGCGGTTCAAAGGCCGCGAACCGAAGTTTGACAAAATCTTCTGCTTTCACATTTTTTGTGGATAAGAGGAAAAAGGGAAAAAATAAGATTTTGCAAAAAATTAATAAAACAAAAAAAAGATTATTGCTTTATTCAATAATCAATTTAATTATGGTTTTCGTATAGAATATAAAACGAATTTATTCTTTTATATAAATTATGTCTTTATCAAGCCCTTTTCATAGTTCGAATAATTTTTTTATTCAAAGCTTTTTTTCAATTGTTTTATTTAATTCTCTATATAAATCTAATATCTTTTTTCTATACTTTTCATCATAAAAATTTCATGAAAAATTTTCAAGATTATCTATTATTTCTTTTTTGCTATAAGACTTTTTATTACTGCTAAAAAATAGTTTTACAAATAAATCTCTTTGAGAGTCTTTTTTTAAAGGGTAATATAATCAATTATAGTATAATGTATGATTTTCATATGTTATTTCTTTTGAATCAATTTTTTCTATTTCTTTTAATAAAGCTTGTATAGTTTCTTTTTTATAACTTATAAATTCTAAATATTTCTCTTTTCATTCTATGAACTCAAATTGTCTATCAATAATTTTTTTTCAAAATTTAATACTAAGTATATTTTTTATTTCTTTGAATTTTTCTCAAAAGAATTCTTTTTCTTCTAGTTCTTTTATTCATTCTATTAAATTAAAATTAGCTATTTTAATTATATTATTTTCTTCTAATAGAGTTATAAATGACCTTCTAAAAAAATATATATTGTCATTTATACTATTTTCTTCCTTTCATTTATAGATATTTAAAGGTATATTTTCATATCAAGAATTTAATCAAACTCAAAATAATTTATTATATATATAATCATTTGTTAATTTTTTAATATCTTCATCATTTATTCATTTTTGTCTTATGTATTCTTCAGCTTCATTAAGAAATTTATAATTTAATTTTTCAATTTCATGATAATTAATAGTTTTTTTTCATTTGTTTTTTTTAATTTCTTCTGATATTAATA
>CALMDL010000039.1 GCA_937864995.1 uncultured Candidatus Altimarinota bacterium
TTTTTCAGAGCAAGCAGATAGAAGTTATAGTGCTCTTTGTTATGATGAAAATAATAATTTTGTATCAAAAAGTTATTTTGATGCTTTTAATTTTGAAATTCAAAATATAGTTGATTCTCTTGATATTTTTATATCAAATTTAGAAAAACTAGAGGATGAAATATATAATTCTAAAAAAGAATATTTAGATTATTTACAAGCTATAAAAAATGCGTTTTTGGAAACAGATGTAAATTTATTGGTTGCAAAATGGGCTTTGGTAGATGAAGCTTGGATGCAGATAAAAACTCCTTTTCAGATAAGTCATCCACTAGAATTTTATGAAGATAAATATAGAAAAGCTGTAGCTCCAGAATGGGATTTAAGATTAAAAAATAGTGTTTTTGAAAGTGTTGTAGAAAAAGATATATTAAATATGTATGAAACTTTTTATAAAGAGATTTGAAAAGAAAAATTCAGAGATAGTTATAATTATTCACTTGCAAATATAAATAGAGTACAGTTGTATTTATCAAGTCCAGTTTTGTATTATAGTAGCGAACTAACATGATTATTTTCAGCACAAGTTGTACCAAATGATGATGTTATTTCAGATAAGTTTGGTAAAAAGATATTTGCATTTCCAGAAATGGTTTTGGCAAATAAAAGAAGTATGCCTTTTATGAAATTAAGTAGTATTATTTTTGATTCAGATTTGCTTTATAAAGTTTATGATATAGAAACAATTGGTCATGAATTTGGTCATACTTTATGGCTTGATTTAGATAATGAATCTATTATGAATAAAAAAACAGGAGTTTATAAAAATATAGAAGAATTTAAAGCAACAAGTGGTTGATTGGTAGCATATTTTATGTGAAAAAATGATGATTTGGAATTAAGTGAAAAAGTGGTTATTGATCATATAATAAGAACTATTTGACTTTTTGCTTATAAAAAAGTAAATGAAGTAGAACCATATTATTGTGAGGCTCTTATTCATTTTCAATTACTTTTAGAATCAAGAATTATTTCTATAATTGATAATAAAATTGTTTTAAATTTCAGTATTGATAATTTTTCAAATTTAAAAGAGACTTATATAAATCATTATGTAGATTTGATAAATATCTATTTAAGCAAGACTGATGCTATGGAGTTTTTAAAAAGATATACAATTAAAGATTGATTGCATTATCTTCCACAAAATGAATTTTTGAGAGATTTTGTAAATTATTTTTATGAAACTTATGAAAATATTGGTAATGAAGTAGATAATAGTATAAGTAAAGATAAATATATTAAACTATGAAATTAATTTTTTTATTACCCCCAAGTGAAGGGAAAAATGATGAGAGTATTTATGATAATGAAGATTTAAGTTTTGATTTTAAAAAACCATTATCAATTGCAAAAAATGCAACAGAAAAAGATCTTAAATGTACTTGAAAAAGATATTTTGATGCTTTAATATTAAATAAAAATATAGAAAAATCTGATACAATAGAATCAATTAAAAGATATGATTGAGTTATGTATAAATCTATTGATTATGATAATTTTGAAGATTCTTCTAAAAAATATTTTAATGATAATTTTTTGATATTATCAGGTATGTACGGATTATTAAAACCAATGGATAAAATATGAAATTATAAATTACCAATTGAAACTAAAACTTTATCTAAGTACTGGATTTCTGAAATAACTAAAAAATTAAATGACTTAGAATTGGATTATATAGTTGATTTATTGCCAGATTCTTACAAAAAAATGATAAATTTTAATGAAATTAATACTAAAGTTATTAGATTAAATTTTATTAAAAATAATTGAAAAAAAGTTTCTCATGGTGTAAAAAAAATAAAATGAGAGTGGATAAAAGATATATGTAAAAATATAGAAAAAAATTATCAAAATTTTTGAGAAATGGATAATTCAAATGAAAAAATAATAAATATTTTTGTAAGTAGTTAAAAGTAAGTGATTTTTTGTTTAATTTTATTAATTATGTTATTATTAATTTAATATAAAAATAAATAAAATTATGGATAGAAATAGTACAAAAATTCCATGAACTGACTTAAATAAATATACAATGTGAGTTAATTATATTAGATCTACCGAACTAAATGAGTTGGTAGATTATTATAATAGTCTTGTAATAAATATTTTAGAAAAAAAGAAAACTGGAGAATCTATTGAGACTGATTTATTTGAAATTGAAAAAATAAAAGCAAAAATTAGTAGTCTTCAAGCAGAAAAACTTGAACAAAAAAATGTAATTAAAATAAGTAGATTAGATGATAAAAGAATATGATTTGGTCAAGATAGTAATGTATATGAGTTTTCACTAAATACAGGATATGTATATAAAGAAGGTAAAGAATGAAATCCAAAAAATATAGAATATTTAAAAAAGAAATATAAAATATTAAAAAAATATTTATGAGATGTTATACCAAAATCATATTTTATTTATTGAGAAGGGTATTCATCTCTAGAGAAAAAAAGATGGCTTAAAAATTGATGATATATATGAGAAAAAGCTATAACAATTCAAAGAAGAGTAAAGTGAAAAGATGTAAGTAAAATGAGTTTTAAAGAAAGAAAAAATCAAGAATTTTTATATAAATTAGAAGAATCACATAAAAAATATGTATTACTTAAATTTTTCTTAACAGCAATTTTGAAAGATTTAGGATTAGATAAGAAAACTATGGATTTACAACTTGATTTATGAAGATTATCAAATAGAGATAATTTTCATCATGATGATACAGATTTTATAGAAAAAGAATTAAAAAGTCCAAATATTATGCGGGATTGAAAATCTGTTAAGTTTATAGATTTTTGATTTTGAGAATGGTCTGATGATAAAGAATTAGTTTTTGATGAATTAATGAAAGATGAAAATTATACAAAATGGTTATCAATATTGAAATGATATTGAATTAATTAAAACCCTATTTCAATTTGAAATAGGGTTTTAATATGAGAATAATTCTCAAA
>CALMDL010000040.1 GCA_937864995.1 uncultured Candidatus Altimarinota bacterium
AAACTACTGCAGGACAAGTATTACCAAAAGAAGTAAAAGAAGTAAAAGTTTGAGATGAAACATATATTAGATCTTGATTAAAATGAGAATTTTATAATTCTCAAAATAGAAGACTTACAATTCATGAAGATACTAAATTGCAAGTTACAAAACTAAGAGATACAAAAGAAATATCTGATATAGAAACTAAAAATATAACAATATTTTCTGATTATAAAAAAGAAAATAAAGATACACAAGTAAATTTTGATGATTTATTAAAACAAGCAATTGATAAAGAAATCAATCCTAAATTTGCTATATTTGTATTTTGAAATTTGATAAAGGATATGCCAATTATGTCTATAGATAGACAAGTAAAAGTAGAAGAATTACTTACAACATATCATAGAGTAAAAAATAATTTTCCAAATTGGAATTGAAATATATTGGAAGATACAGAAGAAAGAAATAATTTTGTACTTGCATTATTAAAAGAAACAAATGAAAATTGGAAAGAAAAGGCAAAAGAATATGGAATTAAAGACGAACAAATTGAAAAATATGCATCAAGAAAAACATGAATATTTGTCTTGGACTTTAAAAAAATAACATGATCAAATTTATCATGACTTGATTTTAGACCATTAGCTTCAAGATATCCATGAGAAGCAAGTATAAAAAATAATAATCCAGCATGACTTACTTGGAATCCTACATTTGCAAGTACTTTAGATGCTTATGGTATAAATTATTATAAAGGTACTTCAAGACCAAGCAATGAATGATGAAATTATTTTGGATTTTCAAATATGGAAGAATGATTAAATGCTTTTAACTTACTTTGGGATATAAAATTAAACAAAATGTGAGATAAAACTTTTGGTCAATTTGCTCAAAATTGGGCTGTAGATTATACTCCATATAAAAATACATTTTGAGAACATTGGAATACAAAATTATCTGATTTAGATCAAAAAACAATTGATACAATTAAATCTGCACAAATGAGAATAGAATCTCCAGGGATGCATAGAGAATTATCTAGATTATGAGTTGTTGCTTAAAAAGAAATAGTTTATACTATTTCTTTTTTGTTAGCCATTTTATAAAGTTTTGACAATATATTATATATTTGTATAATAAACTAACACCCATTTTTTTAAATGGTTTTACAATTTAAAAATATATATGTCTTTAATAGATTTAGAGCAAAAAAATATTTTGACAAACTGACAAAATAGGGAAGAATTAAGTTTTCCAAAAAAGATTTCTTTAGCATTAGCTGCATTTGTATTAAGTGCAAATATAGGCATTGGCTGAACCAAATAAAACAATTTGAGTAGTTAATTTTATGGAGTGAGGTACTGCAGAATTATACAAAAATAGTAAATGAAAATTTGAAATAA
>CALMDL010000041.1 GCA_937864995.1 uncultured Candidatus Altimarinota bacterium
TAGAAGAAAATATAAAAACTAATAAAAATAAAGAATCTGAAACAAGATATTTTAAATTATTTTTAGGTTCACTTGTTTTTTCTATTCCTGTTTTTTCAATGATGTTTGGTGATTATATGATTTGAAAAACATTTTTATGAGTTGATTTATTGATGTATATTTACTCTATTTTATCAGCTATTGTAGTTTTTATATTTTGATATCATTTTCATATTTGAGCTTTTAAATCATTGTTAAAATTACATTTTAATATGGATTCATTAGTATCACTTTGAACATTAACAGCATTTATATATTCTTTTATTGTTATGTTTTTAGGTTGATATGTTGTCTATTTTGAAGCAGCTGTTGCTATTATAACTCTTATAAATTTATGAAAATATTTAGAAGCAAAAGCTAAAGCAAAAGCGTGAGATGCTATATCAAAATTGCTTGAATTATGAGTAAAAAAAGCCTATGTTTTAAGTTGATTAAAAGTTGTAGAAAAGAATATAGATGATGTAGTTGAGTGAGAAGTTCTGGTTGTAAAATCATGAGAAAAAATACCTCTTGATTGAATTATCTTAACTTGAAGTGCAAATATAGATGAATCAATGTTAACTTGAGAAAGTTTACCTGTTTATAAAGAAGTATGAAGTGAATGTTTTTGATCAACTATAAATTTAGATTGAAATATAAATATAAAAGTAACTAAAACAAATGCGAATTGAACTTTGGCTAATATTATAAAAATGGTAGAGCAAGCACAAAGTTCAAAAGCACCAATTGAACATTTAGCAGACAAAATTTCATGAATCTTTGTTCCAATTATTATAGTTATTTCTATTTTAACTTTTGTTTTTTGGTTTTTTATTACATGAGATATTAGTACATCAATTATTAGATCTGTTGCTGTTTTAGTTATAGCTTGTCCTTGTGCACTTTGACTTGCAACACCTACTGCAATTATGGTTTGAACATGAGTTGGAGCAAAAAATGGTATACTTATAAAAAATGCTGAAACTTTGGAAAAAGCAGGTAAATTAGATGTAATTGTTTTTGATAAAACAGGAACTCTTACAAATTGAAAACCTGAAGTTACAGATATAATTA
>CALMDL010000042.1 GCA_937864995.1 uncultured Candidatus Altimarinota bacterium
CTTGTATCTACTCTTTGTGCTATGACTTGAGAAAAAGTAACAGTTATGGATTTACCAATTCATCAAAAAAATGATGAGGTAAATAGAGCAAATAATCATATGAATTGGTTACAAGAAAATTTTCCAAACATAGAAAGATATAGTATAGATTTAACTGAAACTTTTGAAACATTTAAAAAAGCTCTACCTGAAATAAGTGATGAAACAGCTAGATATATGGCTTATGTAAACTCTCGTTCTAGACTTAGAGCTGTAACACTTTATGCGATTTGAAATGAAAAAAATGCAATAGTAGCTGGAACTTGAAACAAGGTAGAAGATTATGGAATATGATTTTTTACAAAATACTGAGACTGAGCAGTTGATATAAGTCCTATTTGAAATTTATACAAAAGTGAAGTTTATGAAATGGCAAGATTTTTATGAGTAAATGATGAAATATTAAAAGCAAGGCCAACTGACTGATTACACCCAAATTGAGCAACAGATGAGGATCAAATAGGTTGTAGTTATGATGAACTTGAATGGGCTATGGTACAATATGATGAATGAAAAAGAAGTAATAATTTTGATTGAAGAGAAAAAGAAGTTATGGAAATATATAGTAAAAGACATGAAGTAAATGCTCACAAAATGGAGATGCCAAAAGTATTTGAAATATAATATTTGATAAAAAAAGTATATGAAACAAATTGAATTTAATAAAAATATAATATGTTTTGATGATTATAAAATAGAAGAAAATCATTCCCTAAGAGATTTTTTAGAAAGTGATTTTTTAAAAGAAACAATAGATAGTTTCAAAGAAAAAATAATAGTAGTTCTAGGTTGAGATGGAACAATGCTTAGAGCAATAAAAGAAAACTACGAAAAAAATATGCCATTTTTATGAATAAATTTCTGACATAAATGATTTTTATTAAATTCAAGAGATTCAATTAAACAAAATACAAGTTTTTTAGAGAGACAATATCCTTTACTTGAAATAGAGCTTGAAACTAATTGAGAAATCAAAAAAGCAATTGCTGTAAATGAA
>CALMDL010000043.1 GCA_937864995.1 uncultured Candidatus Altimarinota bacterium
AAAATAGTTATAGTAAATCTTTCAAAATGAAAAATAGGTGAAGATGCATCTGCACTTTTATGAGCTATGCTTGTAACTAAATTTCAAATGGAAGCTATGAGTAGAGCTGATATTGCTGAAAGTAAAAGAGTAGATTTTTATCTTTATGTAGATGAATTCCAAAATTTTGCAACAGATAGTTTTGCTACTATTTTGAGTGAAGCTAGAAAATATAAGTTAAATTTAGTAATGGCAAATCAATATATAGACCAAATGCAAGAAAGTGTAAGATGAGCTGTATTTTGAAATGTTTGAAGTATAGTTTCATTTCAAGTTGGTTACCATGATGCAAACATATTAAAAGAAGTTTTAACTTGAGAAATATTAGAAGATGATTTGATGAATTTAAAAAAATACAATATTTATACAAAGCAATTAATTGATGGTATGCCAAGTCCAGTTTTTTCTGCTAGTACCTTTGCTCCAAATAAAAAACAAGAAGAAGTTTTTTCTAAAAGATATGAAAAAATACTTCAAGTTTCTCGTGAAAAATATTCAAAACCAAAATCTCAAGTTGAAGAGAGAATTTATAAAACAATAGATGATATAGATAAACAAGAACAAGCTTGGGAAAAGAAAAAACAAGAATATAAAGAAAAAGAAAAACAAGAAAAACAAGCAAAAAATAAAAAAGAAGACTAAATTTAGTCTTCTTTTTTATTTTAAAATCAATAATTTTGTTCTAGAATAATAACTTCTAGATAATTCATAATTTTTTATTATAGCAGTATCCAATTCTTTGAAATCACTTCTAACTTCTTTTATACTTATATAGTTAAACATTTTATTTGTATGATATACAAATAAATTATAATTTTGAATTATTCAGTTCATTTTATAATAATCAATTTCTCAAGCTTTATATAGTCTAACAACTTCATCTTTTAATAATTGATCAGCTGTTCTGAAATTATCATACATTTTTTGAGATTTTGTATCATAAAAATATACGTACTCTAAATCATTGATTTGAATTTTATATTCTTCAATTCAATAGTTTAAATCAAGTAATTTTTCAATATATCATTCTTTGTCAGCACTAGTTATATTAGATATTGAAAAAAATGTAAAAATAGATAAAATGATGTAAATTAAATTTTTCATAAAATTTAAGTTATTTTGTAAATACTATTAATTTATAATTAAAAATATTAATATGTCAAATAATTTTTATGATGTTCTTTGAGTTGATAAAAATGCAACTAGTGAAGATATAAAAAAAGCATATAGAAAAAAGGCAATGGAATATCATCCAGACAGAAATTCATGAGATAAAAAAGCAGAAGAAAAATTTAAGGAAATAAATTCTGCATATGATACTCTTTGAGATGAATCAAAAAGAAAACAGTATGATATGTTTTGAAGTACTTGAAATTCTTTTTGATGATGAAATCCTTTTTCTGGATGAGGTTTTTCTTGATTTGAAGATATATTTTCTAATATGTGATGATCAAATAGGAGAAGTTCAGGTTTTGAATTCAATATAGAAGATTTATTTTGAAATATGTGATGAAATACAAAAAGAAAATCATCTAATAGGGAAGAACCAGAAAAAGAAGAAACTCTTGATTTTGAAAAAATATATGAAGTACCAATTTTTGACTTGATTTTAGGTTGTAAAATAGAAGTTTCATGAGTTTATTGACAAAAAGCTACTTTAAAAATACCATCAAATACTAAACCAGGTACAAAATTTAGAGTTAAAGATTTTTGAAAAAGTGAAGGATCTAGAAAATGAAATCTTTTAGTAAAAATAGAAGCACTTATGCCTAAAAATATAAGTGATGTTGATATGCAAATGCTTAAAGTTATAAGAGAAAATGTATGATATTAATTAAAAATAATGTATTTACTTTGTAAATGCATTATTTTTTTTAATTTAAGAAAAAATATTTATAATTTTAATAGTTTATATTTAATATATTTTATGAATAAAAAAGCATTTACACTAGTTGAGCTTATAGTTGTTATGTCAGTTTTAGTTATACTATCAAGTTTGTGATATATGTCTTATACTTGATATGTTTCAGATACAAAAGATACAAATAGAGTAACACAAGTTCATACTATCTGAGATGGGATAGATTTGGCATTATCAAAATGAATTTCTATCACACCAGAAAATTCTGTACAAATAAATGTTTGATGACAAAAATATTCTGTTCAATGATCAGCTTGAAGAGATGTTATTTGAAAAATTAAATATTTTTCTAGTTGATTAGATCCAAGAGATAATAAACCATTTACATTTTCTCTTTGAGCAAATGGTAGAGAGTATGATATGTATACAATCCTTGATAATTTAGATAAACTACCAAAAAAATGAGTTGATTGAGTAGT
>CALMDL010000044.1 GCA_937864995.1 uncultured Candidatus Altimarinota bacterium
CCTTTATTCTATTCGCAAACCTCTTCCCCCTTTTTGAGTGTCGCATGTCGGATAGATTTTTAAAGCTAATTTTAGAGCCCCCTTTGGGGGCTCTTCCCACTTTTAAAACAAAAAAATAGAGCATTTAAAATGCTCTATTTTTTATTTTATTTCATAATAATTTCATTTACTATAAATAGTTTTTTTATCTGGTGAAACTATTGCAGGAAAAACTTGATCACACTTTCTAATACTAGAATTAAAATCAACAAAATTATTACAAGGACAACTATTACAAATTACATTTCAAGTTATTAAATCTCAACCTGTATATTCACAATTAATTGAAACTTGTTTTGGTGAACATATTCATGAATTACAATAATATCAATCATCACAATCAGTATCTATAGAACAAAATTTATCAAAAACTGGACATCATTTATTTTCTACTACTCATTTTACTTCAGGACAAGCATCTTCTAAATCATTAAATCAATCATCATCATAATCTCAAACTAAATCATTTTCTTTTTCTTTTGAATATACTCACAATGTTTCTTTTGTTTTACATAGATATCTTTTATTTGCTATATCTTCTTCTGTACAAACATAAAGTATTTTACTACTTGGTGTTTTTACTTCATAATCTTCACTATCAATATATCAATCTCAATCTGTATCAGTATTTTTTTTCATTTCTGAATAAACTCATAATTTTTCTTTAGAATCACAATCAAACCTTTTATTATCTATATCACTTTGTGTACATATATAAAGTATTTTATCACTTGGAGTATTTATTTCATAATCATCTTTATCAGCAACTCAATCTTTATCTGTATCTGCATACAATTTATCAAGTACATTTATAGTAACAGTTGCAGAATAAATATATCAATCTATATCTTTTACATTTAATGTAACTTTATATACTCATGGTTCCTTGTATAAATGATTTGTTGTTTTACCTATACTTGATGTACCATCTCAAAAATCCCAAAAATATGTATTTCAATTTGCAGTTCAACTAAAAATAGAAGAAAAATTTACAAGTAATGGATTTATTCAAAATATAGGTTTTGCATCAATAGATAATTTATTATTATTTTCATCGGTAGTAGTATTTGAAATACTTAAATCATTATAAACTTCTGCTGTATTTCATTTATCACTTATAACTCTTAAAAATACCCTATAATCTCAATCTTTTAAAAAATCATAATTATCAATATATGGACCATATTTCTTTATTTCTTCACCTGTATTATAATTATAAAATCTCCAAATATATCAAGTATCATTACTTATAGTATCTCAAACTGGCAGAGAAACATTTCCAAAAAAATCGAAAACTTTCTCACTTCATACCAAATTTGATTCTTTACAAGTTTCTAGATTTTTTTCTGTACAAGATTTATTTAAAATATTCATTTCAAGACCCAATTTATCTTCTTTTTTTTCATTACATGAATTTGCTTTTAATGCTATATATGCAATTCTTAAAAATTCTTCTTTTGTGATTGCTTGTTTTGGTCTTATTTTACCATCCACAACTTCAATTAACTTATAAATTTTTTCATTTCAATATTTATCATACTCTACCAATTCATAATCAAGTGCTTTTTGAAAATCTGGGTAAAAACTATATACACTTCCATCTAAATTTTTTGGTGTAACATCATCTGATAAATTTTTTGTTATTTGACCAGATGCAATTTGAAGTCTTATAGAATCTGCTTCACTATTTGTTAAAATACCAGATGCTCTAAGTATAACAGCTAAAGCTTCTTCTAAAATAATAGTATTGTTTGGACAAAAAGGTTTTTCTCAAGTCATATAAGTACCATCTTCACATTTTGTGCTTGGGTCATATCATTTAACAAATCAACTATCATCAGCTCATGCAATACAATAAAAATATTTATTTGTTTTATTTACATCAAAGAACAAAGTTGAATCACTATATTTTTGTATAAAATCATATCATACATTTGGAGAAATACATTTACTACAACTTATTTCCATCATAATTCATACAAATTCATCACGATTTAGAAGTTTTTTTGGATTAAATCTTCATTGGCTATCTGGTTTTATCATTCATTTATCATAAAGTGTTTGAAGTTCATTATGATATTTATAATCTTTTGAAATATCTAAAAAAACTTGTTCTACTGGAATTGAAGCAGAAAAAGCATTTCATGATAAAAATATGAAATATAAAATAAAAAATGTAATTATTTTTTTAAACATATATTTTTAGTTAACAGCATACATAACGATTCAAGCAGCAACTGAAACATTTAGTGATTCTTTTTTTCATCTCATTGGTATTATAACTATTTCATCTGAAATATCCAAAATAGTTTTATTTACTCATGAAACCTCATTACCCATAACCAAAACTACTTTAGGATTTTTTCTATTAAAAAGTTCACTATAAACAATACTTCTTTTGTCCAATTCTACACTTATTATACTATACCCTTTTTTCCTTAAAATTTCAAGAATTTCAAATGGATTTTGATAATATTCCCAATCTATAAAAG
>CALMDL010000045.1 GCA_937864995.1 uncultured Candidatus Altimarinota bacterium
TCTAATATAACCTGCATTTATTATTGCTTTTTCTATTGTCCATCATTTTTTCTTTAATATATCAATATAATCTATCAATAAAATTGCATTTCAAACTACAATTCAAGCCAAACTTATAACTCAAATCATTCAAGTTGCATTAAAATATTCATTTTTGAATACATAAAGTAGTGAAAACCCTGGAAATATTCAAAAAAATCAAAGTAAAAATGGTAACATTATTATTCAAGCAACTGCAAAACTTCTAAATTGACCAACTATCAAAAAATAAATTGCTAAAAGTGCCAAAATCATAGCTGTTCATAAATCTCTAAAAGTATCCATTGTAAGTTTCCATTCTCAATCCCATTCAAGTTTATATATTTTTCAATCAGTTAATGACTTATATTTTATACCATAAAATCATGATTCAATAACTTCATATTTTCAATTTAAAAATTCGTCACTTTTCAGTATAGACATAAGTTTAACAATAGGATAAACTACTGAATTATCTCACATTTCAGAATATATAAAATTGGTTTTTTCTCTTAAATCAGTATTTATTTCTGGACTCACAAACTCATAATTTATTTTTGATATACTACTTAATGGTATTTTTAATCCTGAAGAATTGGTAAATTTGATTGATTCAAGCATATTTAAACTTTCACTTTGCTCATTTTTAACTCATAACAATATATTTGTTTCTTCAAGAGATGGAGAATTTTTAATTATATTTATACTTGTAGTATTTTTTGCAATTGCAAGAGTATTTGCAACTTGTTCAATACTTAATCATGCTCTTGCTATTGATTCATGATCCAACTCTATATTTACTTTTCTATATGTAGTTGAAATTGAAGTATTTAAATCTGCCAATTTTTCACTTAGTTCTAGTTTTTTTACTTCACCAAAAACATAATTTGTAAATTCATCTAGATTTTTATCATTATCACCTCACTTTACTTTTAACATAAAAGTTGCTCTTACTGGTGGTCCTGGTGGATCTTCAAGTAATCTAAGTTTTACATCTGGATATTTTTCAAGTAAATATTTAGTAAGTAATGGTCTGATATTAAATGTATAATTTTCTGATTTAATTCTATTTTTGTGTTCATACCCTAGGGTACTCTCTCTTCCTTCGTAATTCACCTTGTCTTTTGAAATCAAATTTATTCTTGTGGAGATTTGATATTCTTCAACTCTATTACTTCATCATCTAAATAAATTTGCAAAATCTCACATAAATGGAGTTCAAATTGTTGATGAAACTGATTCTACTATATCCAATTCTTTTGGTAAATCATAATTATTTAAAAAGAAATTTTCTATATCTTTTTCTATTTCTAACATTTTTTCCACATTTGTTCACCTAACAGAATCAACCCATAAATAAACTTGATCTTTATTTGATTTTGGTAACATACGAGCCTTAAAAACTCAAAAATATATAGGTAAAATCATCACTAAAATTAGAGAAATCCAAAATGTAGTTTTAAATATTTTTCTATTTCTTTTAGCTTTTTTATCATCTCTGATAAATAAATTCATAACTCTAAGATATATTTTTCTTATATCAAACTTTGACTCTTTTTTTACATGATGAGCTTCATTTGAATCTATATTTTTAGTAGTCATATATGAAACCCAAGGATTTATTGAAAAAGCTACAATTATAGAAAATAATAATGCAACAATTGCAAATTTAGGTATTGGTCACATATATTCTCACATCATTCAAGTTACAGCAAACATTCAAGCAAAAGAAAGTATTTTTGTAATTGTAGATAATATAACTCCTGAACCTACTTCTTGAACTGATTCTAAAATTGCATCTAATTTTGTTTTTCAAGTATGAACTCTCTCTTCTAAATGTCTATGTATATTTTCAACAACAACAATAGAATCATCTACAAGCATTCAGATAACAAGTATAAGTGCAAAAAGTGAAATTCTATTTATATTGTATCAAACTATATATGCATATAAAAATACTAATGAAAGTATAAGTGGTATAGAAGTTGCTGTATTTAAAGCATTTTTCCATCATAAAAATAATACCAAAATTACAACTACTATAATAATTGATTCTATTAAATCTTTTATTAAATGTCATGTTGCTTCTTGTGCTTCAGCTCACTCATCTTGAATTATTTCTATTCAAATATCTCAAGGAAGTTCTTTTATAATTTCATCCATTTGAGATTTTATTTCATTTGTAACAAAAACTCAATTAGTTCAAACTTGTTTTCAAATTCATAAAAATACTGCATTTTTATTTTTGGCTTCTTTAGTTGAAAATAAACTATATTTAGATAATCTTTTTTCTCAGTAACTTATTTCAGCAATATCAGATAAATATAAAGTACTTCAAGATATATTTGAAATAACAAGTTTTTTTAATGATTCTACATCATCTAAAGTTCATGTTGTTTCTACAAATACTCTTTCTCAATTTGCTAAATTAAAATTTCAATTTGGTAAATCTAAGTTATTTTTCTTTAAAGCACTATAAACTTGCATTATATCAGTATTTTTTACTTCTATTTTTTCTAAATCTAGATTTATAATTATATTTTTTTTGATTCATCAAACTATATTTAAAGTAGTTACATTTTTTATAATTTTTAATTTATCTTTTATTATATTTGCAACTTGAAGTAAATATATTTGTTGATCCTTTATACTTAATTCTTCTCAATTAGATGCATTTGGATTGTCATAATAAATAGCATATGTAATTTGAGGTAATTCTTCTGGATTTATAGTTGTAATTATAGGATTTGAAACTCAAAGTGGCTTTAAATTCAAATTTTCATTTATTTTTTGGTTCAATCTTATCTTTGCATCTTCACTATTTTCTCAAACTTTAAATTTAACCATCACTCAAGCATAATTATCTCACGCAATTCAATATACTTCATCTATCCCCTCTATTTCCATTACTTTATTTTCTAGAGGAGAAACTATATATTTTGATACATCATCTGAACTCAATCAACTAGAATTAACAAAAATATTAAATGCAGGAACTACAATAGTTGGATTATATTGTTTTGGTAATATAAAATAACTTCATACTCAAGAAATGAGTATTACAATTATTAAAACTACTGTTAGTTTTGAATTTTGTATAAAGAATTTTGATATACTACTAAACATTATTTTATAATTAATGTAATTAAAATATTTGACAATTAGTTTTTTTATTTATAATCAATATGCCAATTTCGGCATGTATCGGAGACTTTGCAAATGGCATACAAGAGTGGAAAACAAAAAGCTGCAGAAATCAAGCAAAATCGCAAGAAAAAGCGCAAAAACAATGGTGGACTGACGCCAAGCCACTGCCGTCGTTACCGTTAAAAAGAAAAAAGGAGGATTAAGACAAGAAACTGCTACCAATTTGGTGGCAGTTTTGCTTTTTTAATAAACTTTTTCACCATCATATAAATTATCCTTTCACTCTGTAATTATTATATCACCTACTTTTAATCAAGAAATACTAGAAAATTTATCATTTGATTTTATTATTTCTATATTTTTAAATTCAACTTTTCATTCATTATTCAAAACATAAACTCATGGAATCATAAATTTAGAAACAATTGAATTATTTGGAATTAAAATAGAATCAAAGTTAATAATATTACTTAAATACACTTTTGTATAACTTCATATTTTCAATTTATCTTTATTTTCTAAAGATATTTCAATAATTGTATTTTTTGTAAGTAAATCTTTTGCAGGATATATCATTGAAACTTTTGATTTAACTTGTTTATTATATCATTCAACATCGAGTAAAACATCTTGTCATAAAGTTAAATTTGATAATACTTCTTCATTAACAGAAATATCTAATTTCAAATTTTTATCATCTGCAACTATAAATAAAGGTGTTCATCATCAAACAACTTGTCATACTTCAACTGTTTTTAAAGTAATTATTCATGAAATTGGACTTCTAATTTCTCATGAATCAATCATAACTGAAGATGAATCTTTTTGTCCATTTGCTTGTGTTATTTTTAAGTCAATTTCTTCTAATGCAGCTTGTTTTTGTTTTTTTAATGATTCAAGATTAGTAATTATTTCTTGTAGTTGAGAATCAACTATTTTTGTTTGAGTTTCTGTTTCTCTAATTTTTGAATCACTTGTTAATTTATATTGATTATAAGTTTTTTCTGCTAACTCTACTTGTTTTTTAAGTATTTCTAATTGAAGTTTTTTTTCATTTTGAAAATCATTCAAAGATTGTTTACTTCATTTTAATCATAAAAAATATTCTCATGAAATAGTCAATAAACTTGATTCAATTTGAGAACCAAAATTTGTAACATTTTGCTTTAAAGAATCTATTTTTTGTTTTGGGAAATATATATTATCAACAGAATTATCTAAAACATCATAAGTTAAATTTAATAGAGTTTTTAAATTTTCTGCTAAATTTTCTCAAGAATTTAAAGCTTCAATAAGTACTTCATTACTTGGATTTTTATTCTCAATTTGAGTATTATATAATTCTTTATATTTTTTATATAACTCATATGTAGTTATGAAATTTGCTTCTGCTTCATTTAATTTTTGTTTATTTTCAATACTTAAATAATCTTCAAAACTATCATTTTTATCTTTATTTAAACTTGTAACTCATAATAACTCATCTACAAAATTTATAATATTTGTATCAATAATTACAGAAGAAACTATTGCATTTTTAGAATTAGTATAGATATTTTTTTCTTTTGTATCTAAAATAATTTGAGTATTTTCAAAGTTTACTTTTGCAGTTTCAAGAGATGTTTTTGCTGTTTCCAATTGAGCATCACTTACATTTTTTATATCTGATAATCATGTATAAACTCAATTTTTTCATAAATCTGTTTGATTTATTTTTTCTTGCATTGCTTTAATTTTATAATCAAACATTTAAGCTGTTGTGTTTTTCATTTCACACAA
>CALMDL010000046.1 GCA_937864995.1 uncultured Candidatus Altimarinota bacterium
TTTTTTTATTTTTCTTTTACTTAAAACAGATTTTACATATAAACCTTGAACTTGTAAACGAGCCCACTCAGTTTTCCTTAAAAATTTTAGGCTAGAATCTTTGCTTGGATTATTTTTAAAACAATTTATATTAAATAATTTAGCAAGTTCCTCAAAACCATACTCCTCTATAAGGTAATCAAGAATCATAGACAATGTAACTCAATGTAATACATCATCATTTCTATTTTCAGGTTCTTTTTTTAATATTTTCATTTTCTATTTATTATTATCTACCTCTTCAAGAAGCTTTTCTTTGTACTTGTTTTGTAAAGTTATTTTGATTTCATCTAAAATTATTATTTCATTTTACAAATGCAGGTGGTCTAGTATATTTTGCAACTGGTGGAATAGAATGATGCTCTACTTTTTCTTCAGTTTCTATTTTGTTTTCCACTTCTTCATTTTCAATATTTTCTTTTTCTGTTGTCATATTAATATTATTAAAAAATTAATACTAATATATTAAAATAATTATAATTTTATGCAAGTTTATATATAGTTTTTTATATTATTGACATAATATATTATTTATTTATAATCTAGTTATTATTTTTTACAAATAGATAAGATGAATGAGTTGATAATGGATAGAGCAAAGTGTTTAATTGATTCTTTCCCTGAAGATGTAATTGATAATCTTACAAAATATCGTAAAGATACACGTGTAAAAGCATTAAAAACTATTGTGAAATCTCTTGATGAAAAAGAAGAAGATGATAATTCTGTTATTCAAACAATTCCACTATATTTAGCTAGTATAGGGGATTTTGATGCTGCTATTTGATTTTTGGCTACTCTTATATCTTGTGATTATTTTGTGTTAGTAGAAGTTATAAATGAAGTATATGCTAATACTATTTCAGAGATGCAAAATCCTGAAGTAAAATCTGATTTGGAATTTATGAACGAAATAAATAGAAAAATCAGTTTATTAATGAACACTGCAAATAAAAAAGAATCTTACAAAGAAAATTCTAAATTTTTGATTACTTTGTGAAAAGATTATGAAAGAAAATGAGATTTTCAAAAAGCTATATCAACTTATGATATTTTAATATCAAATTGAGATGAGATTTGATATTTATATTCTGCACTTGCATATAAAGAGTTATGAGAAAATGAATTTGCAATAAGTCTTTTAGAACAAGCATATAATATATATTGAGATAAAATATTTTTAGAAAATATTATTATAATTTATAATCAACTTTGAAATACTAATAAAGCAAAACAATATTATTCTAGATTGGTATCAACAACTTATAATGAAAAATGAAATACAAAAGAAAAAGTAGTTTTACCTTTTATTATGTATAGTTTTATAATTGAAGATGATCAAGATTTAAAAAATTTTGATGTTATGATGGCTAATCATTTTTTAGAAAATGAAATTGTAGTTCTTGAGCCTATGCAAAAAATATCACTTTCAGCAAATGATTACATAGAGAGAAATTTAGAAATCGTTCGCTCTAAAATTGAATCTTATAATAATTTATGAGTAAATAATTTATCACAACATGATAGAGAAGAATATGATTCTTTAGTAACTAGGAAATTGTATTTAATGCAAGTTCACATTACAATTTTAAAAGAAGATAAATATTTAGCTGAACATTTAAGTGATTTAAATATATTGGCATTTTCAAGAGATGAAGAAAAAATAAATATATTAACTCAATATTTTGATGAACATATTTCATTACTTGTAAAATGAGATTTAAATTCAAAAGATAATAAATCAGAAGATGATGAAGAAAGTATAAAAAATACATTTGATACTTTTGAAAATTTAGCTATGTATGTGGCTACTTTATCTATGATATTTTTTCATTGAAAAAATTATGGAGTTATGTCTAAAAAATTATTTCCTTTTTTAGATAAATGTTATAAAGAAATTGATGAAATGGATGAAAATGAAATTCCAAATTCTATCCAAATTTTAAAAAGAGAAGCTGACTATATAGATACATTTACTCCATTGTTACATAAATCATATAATGATTTTATTGATAAAATAGATGTTAAATATGGTAAATATATAAGAGTAAATTTACAAAATATTGCCCGTGATTCAGCAGATATAAAAGAAGAAGATTATCCAGAAATATTAACAGAAAATAAAGAATTAGCATTGTTATTTTTTATAGAAAAATTAATCTCAAGAGATTTTCCAAATATGGATACAAAAGTTTTTTGAGAATTTATGGAAAAATATGATTTAGATTGATTAGAAAAAGATGATTTATTACTTTTTACTCTATTAATTTTTGATAATTCTTATGATTTAACTATTGATTTGGTAGTTAATAATGATATTTTAGTAAATAATATATATGCAATTTATTATTTATTAGAATCTCTTGTAAATATTTGAACTAGTTCTGAATTAAGAAAATCATTAAAAAATTTAAATATAATTTTTAAAGAAACTTACTGAGCAAGATGAGTTTTGAGTTATATTCGTAGTTTTATGATAAAATTACAAAAAAATGAAGATATTTCAGAACAAGAATTGTCTTATTTAATGCTTTGTAATTGAAATATGGCAATTTTACAAAAAAAATGACCAGAAACAATTATGATGAGTTTCAAAACAGCAGAGGATTTTGAAGCAACTGAAGCAACTCTTCAATTATGAAATATATATGAAAATAATGGTTATTTTGATGAATGAATTAGTAAATTTGAAGAAGCATATACAATAGATACAAATATAAATAATTTATCTAAATTAATATGAGTATTATTAAATAAATGAGATTTAGATAGGGCATACTCAATGATTCAAACTGGTTTAAAAACAAAATATGACATGGATTTATATCTTTATTCATATCATTTTTTGAAATGAAATTTAGTTGAAGCAATGAAATCATTTATATCTGTTTTAAATAAACAAGCAGCTATTTTGGATGTACCAGAATGAACTTTGGATTTATTTATGGAAAAATGTCATGCTATAAAAACTATTGATACTGAAATAAACTTTGACTCATTAAAATTAAAGTTTATGTCATCATATATAACAAGTAAAATGGATTTGATGTATGATTATTGATCTAAACCACTAAATATTTTTACACATTGAATAGATGCATTTTCTATTTTTCATAATGTTCCATTATCAAATTTACCAAAATTTTTAAATGAAACATTGTTTCCGATTTGCTGAATGGATCCAGATATAAGTTCAGAAATAGGTTTAGAAGTTGATACTATGGAAAAATCTATATTAATTTTAGATTTTTATGCTAACCATGTTTATAAATCATTATTAAGATTATCTACTGAAATTGAGTCATTAGATGAGTTAGATTTTTTACATAAATTATTAAATGATTATTCTATTTCATTTGTTGCATTTATTTCACAATTGGAATGAACAGAAAAATTGATAAGTGATTGGAGAAAAAAATTGTATTTTAAACAATATAAAGATACTCAAATAATGGATGAATCACTTATGTGAGATGTATTATTAAATTAAAAAAAGTATTTGATTAATCAAATACTTTTTTGTTTTATTTTAATATAGAATCAATTGCATCAAATGCTTTTACATTTTGAAGTTGATTTTTTACAGCAACAGTTAATCATTGAAGTAAAGTTCTAGTTTCATTAAATCTTTCATATTTACTTAAGTTTTTAGCAAAATCTCATTCAGTTTTCAAGCTTGTTAAAAGAGTTTTTATTCCATCATTATTTTGTTTTGAAAGAGCAACTATTTTTTTATCTGCTTTACTTAATAATGCTTTGTATTCAGCTCTAGTTTTCTTTTCAGCTACTTTTTCTAAATAAGTTTCTAAATTAGTTGAATTATAAAAACTATAATAATAATTATCTGGATTTTTTTTCATTAATAATTGATTTAAAACTTCTTCTTTATTTGATATGTAAACATATGCAGGATTTGAAATTGCTAATTTTTCATTGTCTGAAAATTCAGCCATCAAAGTAATAGTAATACTTTTAAATTCATCTTTTGTAAAATCTTTTACTAAATCAGCATTTTTGAAAGTATATTCTTTAGAATTTTCTTTAAAATCAACTATTTTGTAATTGTATTCAGTTTTTACTGTTTCAGTAGCATAACCAGCTTCTGATGAAATCATATCTTTGTAGTAAATTGGATTATTTCCTTCTTCAACTAAAAAGTATATTTTTTTTGCTTTTTCTTTTATTTCTTTAGGTACAACAATGTTTTCTGCTTTTATTTTAGAAGTATAATAATTTACATTGTTATATTCATAATCTGCCTCTAAATAATTATTTCTAATAATGATATCATTGTTAAGTATTAATTGTTCATTTTCAGAAATATTATCAATAGGGTAATAGCTAGTTGTAATAGGCATAATTTCCATTGCATCCATTACTTCTATTTTTTCATCAGCAAAAACTCAATTTGCAAATAGTACACTTCAAGCTAAAGTAGCTAAAATTATTTTTTTCATATTAAAATAAATTAATTAATAAAATTATTATTGCATATGTTATAACGGATATTTTAAAAAAGGTGACAAAAAACTCACACTACATTTTGTAGTGTGAGTTTTTATTTTATTTTATTTTATTTTATTTTATTTTATTTTTTAAATATTCTAATTTATTTATTACTTCAGATTTCTCAGGGTTAATTTCAAGCGCTTTTTGATAGCTTTCTTTAGCTTCTATATATTTTCATTCATTTAACAATTCATTACCTATATTATGATAGAATCAATCACACATTTCTTTACAAATCTTCAATCATGTTTCATAACTTAAATATCATTTTTCCTTTTCTCAAAGTTCGAAATACATATTTCATAAATTTAAGTGAAGTTTTTCATAATCATTGTTTAATGCAATTCATTTTAAAAAGTTTTCTTTTGCTTCACTATATTTATTTTGATGCATTAATGCATTTCATAATCTATAATAATATCTATAATCATCATTTTTTAATTCTACTGCTTTTTTTAATTTTTTTTCAGAATCTTCAAAAGAATCTCATATATCCATTTTTAATCTTCATTGATAAAAATAATATTCTGAATTATTTGGATCTATTTTAATTGCATCATCTAAAAGTATATATGCATTCATATATTGAGTAAGAATTGCAAATGAATATTTCTTAGCATCTAAATCATAATAGTAATCTCAAGCTTCATATAGTAATTTTGCAATTTCTAATAAATGTTCAGGATTTTTATAATTTTCATTTACTATGTTATTATGAAGAGAGGCTATTTTATCACTTAAATTATCTTT
>CALMDL010000047.1 GCA_937864995.1 uncultured Candidatus Altimarinota bacterium
TACAAGGTTTGTGATTACAAAATAATAAAAAATCAAATGATGGTTCTAGATGATTGTTTGAATCATATGGAATACCATATAAAACTTTTGAAAGGCCAAAAAGAGAAAAAATAAGTTTAAAACCAAAAAAAGATAAAAAATAGTTTTATCTTTTTTATTTGGCTTATATACCTTGATTTATTTTATTTTTTATTTATAATAAAATTATATATATTATAATAACTATTATGAACTCCTGAAAATATTTAGATTCTCATGTAGAAGAATTATTTAATCAATTTTTATTATCAACTTCTCCAGATAAATTAGAACAAAGAAAAATTATAATTTGACTTGAATCTAGAGATGTTGAGAGTCAAGTTATTTGTGTGAGGGATAAGATTGAAAATATAGTTTGAAAAATACCATTGGTTAAATTACTCCTATTAGCAAAAGAATTTGGGTTAATTGAAATAAGTGATAACTTGATTAATCAATTTCAACAAGAAAAAGAAGTAAAGATAAAATCTGTTAACAAAGAAGAGTTAATTGATAAGTTATCTCAGTTATGAGCTGTAAAAGTTTTTGATGGATTTATAGAAGATGTTTATTATGATTTTTGAGATGATTATTTTGAAAATGTTAAATGAAAAGTGAGTTTTAGGATAAGAAAAAAAGATTGAGTTGAATGAGGTGTAAAATATTTTTACACTATAAAAAGAAAAATGCCTAAAAATAAACAAAAAAATAAGTCAGAAAATGAAATAGAACTTAGAAATTGTTATGAAGAAGAATTTGAAATTCTAGAATATGATTTATTTATAAAAATGATTAATAATTTTTGATATTATAAATCTAGAGCTAAATCAAAAAATAGAGTTTCATATCAATTTTGAGACATAAAATTTGATATAGATGATTATGAATGAATTCCTACTGTTTTGGAAATAGAAGCATCAACTCCTGAAGTAGCATTTGATTATATTCAAAAGCTTTGATTTGAAAATCATGATACAACTATTGTTTGATCTAGATGATTTTTTAAATCTTATGGTGTTTCTTATACTAAATTTCCTAAACCGAAAGATATAAAAATTCCTAAAGTAGAAAATAAAACAAAGGATTCATTATTCAAAAGGTCATTAAAAATGATTAAAAGTTTTTTTAAATAAAATTTGCAATTAATAAAAAACTTGATATACTCCCACTCGATTAAAAAAATACAATTTCCGAAAGACTCAATATAATGGA
>CALMDL010000048.1 GCA_937864995.1 uncultured Candidatus Altimarinota bacterium
GGTATTTTATATATAATAATATTCTATATTTTCGGTGTGTGCGTTAAGTGGGGACGAATTCACTTGTCATTTTGAATGATTTTATTCTTTCTGATTAAGTGGATAATGCTGGTTCGAGTCCAGTCACGCCGACCAATTATAAAGTCTAGGATTTTCCTAGACTTTTTCTATTTTTTTCAAATTTGCTCTAATTCAGCATTTTTTTCTTCCATATATTGCATAAACTCTTTTTTCTTATATTTATAAATATAAATTCATAATATAAATAATATAACTAACATTACTTTTCATATATGGTTTACAATTGTTTCATAGTATTTTCAAAAAACAACTCATAAAGTTATTATAGTGATAGACCGAATTATAGATCATAATATATTGTATAACATAAAAGTCATACTTTTCATTCACATACTTCAAGCTATAAATGGTAAAAAAGCTCTAGTTATTGGGTGAAATTTTCAAAGAGTTATTCATAGAGGTCACCATTTATTTATTCATTTTTTAAGATATCTAACTTCTGTTAATCAAATTCAAAACCAGATTCAGTATTTTGCAAAAAAACTATCTCAATATATTTTTCAAAGTAAATATCATATGTAATTTCAGATAATTGCTCAAAGTGAAGCTATTATATATATGTAAATTAAATTACTTGTACTTATTTTTGCAAAAAATGAACCAACTATTAAAAGTATATTTTGACCAGGTACCACTACTCATAAAACAGGAAATGCCTCTATTAAACTACTAGAAAAAGCAATTAAGTAATTCCAATTTCATAATCATTGTATTAATATTTCTAGTTTTTTTATTAAGTCAATTATTAATTGTTTGTCAAAAATAGATATAATAGCTATTATTATAGTCAATCAAATAAGTATTATATTTAGTATGTGAAATATATTTTTAATTATTTTTTTTATTAAATTTTTGTTCATATTTTTAGTTATTTTAATATTTCCATTATTTTATCTATTTTATCAAAAAATTATACTAATTTAAAAAAAATATTTTGACTATTTAATTATTTATTGCCAATAGCTAAAATTAAATTTATTTAAATTTGCATTTTTGTCATTTTAGTTAGAATTAAAACAATATTTTTTTAGTATATTAATATGGATGTTTTAAAAAATAGATATATATTTCTATCAATTTCACTAGTTTTAGCAATTATTTCAATTTTTATGCTTTTGTTTTGAAAATTGAATTTAGCTATAGATATGACTTGATGAATTAATTTAGAATATAGTTATGAAAAATCAGTAAATATTGAACAAATAAGACAAGAATTAGATAAACAAAAGGATTTATTATTATTGGATAATCAAAAAGTTATCAATAATATATCTGTTTATTCTATCACATGAGAAAAAGCTTTTTCTATAGTAGCTTGATTTGATACAAGTATTGATGAATCTGTTTTAAATTGATTAAAAACAGAATTTAAAAATAAAACTTTTGAAGCTTTAAAAACTATGGATGATACAATTGTAGAAACTAAATATACAAATATTTGAAAGAGTTTTTGAGATTATATAAGAAAAACTGCAATTTTAACTCTTTGATTAGCAATAATTTGAATAGCTATTTATGTAGCTTATGCATTTTCATGAGTTGCTTGATGAATAAGTACATTTTCATTTGCTATAATTACATTAATTACATTATTTCATGATGTAATAATTGCTGCTTGATTATATATTATAATAGGTTATTTTTACAAAGATTTTCAAATAGATACTTTTTTTATTACGGCACTTTTAACTATATTGGGTTATAGTATAAATGATACTGTTGTTATTTTCGATAGAATAAGAGATAATCTTAGAAAATTTGCTTGAAAACCAGGTAAAGAATGAAAAGATTTATATGAAATTATAAATTTATCTATTTCTGAAACATTAAAAAGAAGTTTTTATACAAGTTTAACTTTGCTTTTAGTTTTAATTACTATTTTCTTTTTTGGTCCTGAAAGTTTATCTGGTTTTATATTAACTATGTTATTTTGAGTAACAGTTGGTACTTATAGTTCTATATATAATGCTTCACCATTATTATATGAAATGAATAAAAATAAAAAACTAACAGTTTATAAAAAAATAGTTATAAATCCAGAAGACAAAATAGTTGTTTAATCATTTTTAAATGAAATTAAATATTTTCAAAAAAGTTTTTTCTACTTATTTAGAAACAGTTTGAAAGACAAATGTAATATTTGTCTTCTTTTTTGGTATATTTGTTTCATTTATGGTTGTTATTGAACCATTGTTTTTTTCTGAAATAATTAAAAAAATAGAAAGTTTTTATCAAACTTGAACTTATGTTTATGTTGATATAGTTAAAACTATGATTTATTGGGCTATATTTATAGTAGTTACAATAATTTTGATGTATATTTATAGATATTATATAGTTGATGTATTGGCTTTAAAAAACTATAGAAATGTATTTTTAAAATATGTTCAAAATGTTTTTGATATGCATTATTGATTATATCTTGGTAAAAAATCATGAAGTATTTACAAAAATTTTGATAGATGAGTTGAAGTTCATTTTTTACTTATTTTTGAATTTTTTAATAATATTTTTAAATCATTTTTTTCAATTATTATAATAGTTGTTATACTTTTTATAATAGATTGGAAAATGGCTTGTATAGCTTTGTCTATGCTACCATTTATGATTATGTTTTGA
>CALMDL010000049.1 GCA_937864995.1 uncultured Candidatus Altimarinota bacterium
TTTGCTCTAAAGTCATTTTTCACATTCATATTATTCTATCAGTTTTCATTTCTTGTAATCTAGAAATTATTAGTTATAGTGGAATATCTATATAAATTACTTTTCAGTTATTTTTAAGATGTTCCATTGCATCTAATCTAAGAGGAAGACTTCCAGAAGTAGATAGTACTGTTTGAGATTCAAAATTTAGATTTTTTCACATAAATCATTCTAATTCTAAAAATTTTTCATCTCATAAAAGTTCAAGTAACTTTTTTACTTCTTTATATGATAAATTTTCAGGTATTAATCATGTTTTTCTTAAATTTAATACTCAAAGTGCTTCTTCTGCTGTTTCTAGTGATATTTTTTCAAGTACATCATCATCAAAATCACAAAAATTTGCTCATATTTCTTTTGATAATTTTTTTCATATGTTTGTTTTACCAGATCAAGGCATTCAAGTTAGTATGATATTTCAAGAGTATTTAGGAGAATTCATAATTTTATAATAAAAAAATACTAATAATTTAATTTTATATATTATTAGTATTTTAATTTAAAAGTCAATTATCTTTTAGCAATTACTTCAATTTCTATCAAAGCATTTTTAGGTAACTTACTTACTTCTACTGTAGTTCTAGCTGGTTTTAATACAAAATAGTTTTTGTAAACATCATTTACTTTTTCATAATCATTTATGTCTTTTAAGTAAATAGTAGTTTTTACTACATTTTTTAGACTTAATCAATATTCTTCTAGTAAATATGAAATATTTCTACAAGTTTGTCTTGTTTCATCAATAATACCTCAATTTACAAGTTGCATAGTATTTACATCAACTCAAATTTGTCATGAACAAAATAGAAGTTCTCATGCAAAAAAAGCTTTTCCATAAGGTCAAATTGGTGCTGGTGCTTTTGAAACTGAAAAAAGTTGATTTATATCAGGTTTTTCTTTTTCTTCATAAGCATTATCTTTGTTTGAAAAAATTAACATATTTGTTTTACTTAATTTATATTACTTAATTTTAGCATATATTGTCATATAAATCAAAAAATTATTGATTTTGAATTCTCTCTAAAATTTCTTTTAAATTGTTAAATTTCTCAGAAAAAAATCTATTTTCATTATATAAGTTTTTTACAAAAAAATTATTAAGATATTTTGTATTATAATTCCGCATATCTGGCATTAATTCTAGTCATTTTTTGTAATAATTTATAGATATGTTTTGATCTATTTTCCAAAATAAATTTCAACAAAAAATAAAATTTTCAGCAGAAGGGATTATATTTGTTAAATTTTGACATACTTCATTATATGTTTTGTTTGATTTTAATATGCTTTTTTCAATATCTTCTTTTTTTAAGTTGTTATATATCTCTATATTTGATTTATAATTTTTTTGTAAATATGATTTATATTCTTCATTGTAATATACAATTGATGAAATAATTCATATGATTCATATGATTATAAAAAATATTTTTAAATAATATTGATTTGATTTTTT
>CALMDL010000050.1 GCA_937864995.1 uncultured Candidatus Altimarinota bacterium
AATGGAAATAATCTATGAATAAATATATATTATGAAGTTCAACCAAGTCCTGATTGACTAGCACAAGCTTTTATTATTTGAGAAAAATTTATTGGTAATGATGATATTTGTTTAATACTTTGAGATAATTTATTTTATTGACAATGATTATCTAGTTTACTAAAAAATGCTGTAAAAAAAGTAGAAAATGAAAAAAAATCAGTTGTATTTTGATATGAAGTAACTGATCCTGAAAGATATTGAGTTGTAGAATTTGATAAAAATAAAAATGCAATTTCAATTGAAGAAAAACCAAAAAATCCAAAATCAAATTTTGCAGTTGTATGACTATATTTTTATACAAATGATGTAATAAAAATAGCAAAAAATATAAAACCTAGTTCTAGATGAGAATTAGAAATAACAACTGTAAATGAAGTCTATTTGAATAATTGAAATTTAAGTGTTGAAATTATGAACAGATGATTTGCTTGGCTTGATACTGGAACTCATGAAAGTATGCTTAATGCTTCAAATTTCATACAAATAATTGAAGAAAGACAATGATTAAAAATATGATGTATTGAAGAAATAGCATATTTAAATAAATGGATTTCAAAAGAGCAAGTTGAAATATTATCAAAACCATTAATTAAAAGTAATTATGGGAAATATTTATTAAAAATAATTAAATAATATGTTTTATTTTATAAAAACTCCTCTTAATTGAGCTTACATAATTGAACCTCAAATTTTTTGAGATGAAAGAGGTTTTTTTATGGAAACATACAATGAAAAAGAATTTAATAATTCTTGAATAAATGTTAATTTCGTTCAAGATAATCATAGTAAATCAAAAGCTTGAGTTTTAAGATGATTACATTTTCAAACTATAAATACTCAAAGTAAATTAGTTAGAGTAATTGCAGGTAGTGTTTATGATGTAGCAGTTGATTTAAGAAAAGAATCTCCAACTTTTTGAAAATGGTTTTGAGTAGTATTATCTTCTATTAATAAAAAACAATTTTTTATTCCAAAAGGTTTTGCTCACTGATTTTTAACACTTGAAGATAATACTGAATTTGTATATAAATGTGATGATTTTTATAATCCAGCATGAGATTCTTGAATTGCTTATAATGATATTGATTTAAATATAGATTGGTGAAAATATTTTGATATAGAAAAATTAATTATTTCTGAAAAAGATAAAAAACAACTAAGTCTAAAAGATTTTTGGGAAAATAATCCATTTTAATATGAAAAAAATTTTATTAACATGAGCAAATTGAATGTTAGCAAGTGATTTTATAAAATATTGCTCTAATAATT
>CALMDL010000051.1 GCA_937864995.1 uncultured Candidatus Altimarinota bacterium
ATCACTAGTTGTTTTATAATCAAAATTTCTTATATTTTTTATAGATACTACATTTCATGAAAAAGATATTTCTGAAAGTATTTTTTGGTCTGTATTCCAGTTTCTATCCAAGCTTGGATTTTTTATAGATAAATATGATATAAGTAAAACAAATATGATAAATAACAATAGAAAAAATATTTTTAATTTTGTCTTCATTTTTTATTTATTAATGCTATATATTTTTATTGTAACAAAAAAATCTCTAGCTACAAATAAATTAAATTCTTACAAAATTCTTACAATTAAAGTTTAAAATCTTTATTATAATTTATTTTTATGTATAATAATAAAAAAATCTAATACAAAAACTATGAAAATACTTATAATTGAAGACAATAAAGTTTTGTCTGACAATATAAAAACATACCTGAAACTAGAAAATATAGATTCTACTCAATTATTTAATCCAAAAAATGCAAATTATGAATTAACTATAAACGATTATGATTTAGTTATTTTGGATTTATGATTACCAGATATAGATTGAATAGAAGTATGTAAAACCATAAGAAATAGTGGTAAAAATATACCTATACTTATGCTTACAGCTAGAAACAACATAAAAGATAAAATCTCATGATTCAAGGCCGGAGCTGATGATTATCTAACAAAACCTTTTGATTATGAAGAGTTAATTATCAGAATACAAGCACTTGTAAGAAGAAATTTTTCAATTAAATGACAAGATATTTTTATAAATGAAAATATAAAACTTGATATAGAAAATAAAAAAGTTTTTTTAGATTGAAATGAAATTCATTTAAGTAATTTAGAAATTGATTTACTTATATATCTAGTTCATAATAAGTGAAAAATTATATCAAAAGAAGAATTATTAAACAAAGTATGGTGAGAATATGATGACTTTAAAATAAATAGAACAGTTGATGTATATGTATGATATTTAAGAAAAAAATTGGGTAAAGGTATAGTTGAAACTATCAGATGACAATGATATACAATTAATTAAAAAATATGGAAAATTATAGATTATTAGAAAAACATAAAAAAAAATTGAGCTTATATTTTGCTCTATTTATACTTTTTTCGCTTTGGTTAATACAAGGTATTTTTCTATTATCTATTTTTTTTAGTGAAAACTCAAAATTAGAAAACAAGCTTTTAAATAAATATTCTTGAGTAGTAAATATTTTAAATAACAAAGATGCATATTTCAAAGAAATAAAACAAAATAACTTTACTACCAGATTACTTGTAGAAAAAACCCTAGAATGAGTTACTATAATAGAAAATGGTAAAAAAATACTTTGAGATATAAACTCAGATATTTTATGAAATGAAAAAATAATTGATAGCAAACATTATAAATTTTATCAAAATCAAGAAACAATAAACTCAAACAATTATAAAATAATTATAAAAACAGAAAACTCTAATAGTTACTATAATTATATAGTTTGATATTTATATTTTTTGGCTTATTCTCTACCATTTTGATTTTTGTTTTATTACATTTGATATGTATTTGTATGAAACAATTTCAAACCAATAAAAGAAACTATTTCTTCACTTGAAACATTTAGTGAAAATATAAATCACGAAATGAAAACACCATTAGCTGAGATTATTTCAACACTAAGCTTGGCACAAAAAACAAAAACAAATTATGAAGAATCAATAGAACAAAGTCTAAAATCTACAAAAAAATTAAACAAAATCCTTGATTCTATTCTATGAATAATAAATATAGTTTGATCAAATTATAAAAAAGAAAAAATTGATGTAATAAAAGAAATTTATGAATTAATAGATGAAAATAACAAAAATATAAAAGAAAAAAACATAGAAGTAATTACAAATTTCAAACTTAAAAATTATTATCTTACTTTAAACAAAGAACATTTTGATATATGTGTTTGAAACTTATTAAAAAATGCCATTAAATATTCAAATAAAAATTGAAAAATAAATATCTCATGCAATAAATGAGTACTTGAAATAAAAGATAATGGAATATGAATAGAAGAAAAAAATCTAAAAAATATATTTAACAGATATTTTAGAGAAAACTATATAAATGAAGAATGATATGGTCTATGATTGGCCCTTGTTAAAAAAATATCAGACTTAAACAAATGGGAAATATCAATAGAAAGCCAAAAAGAAAAATGAACAACTATAAAAATTAATTTCGTAAAAACATCGTAATGAAAAAAATAATTTATTTATTTATTATGCTAACACTTAGCTCGTGCGTGCATATAAATGAAAGTAAAATAATAGAAGAAAGTATAGATATATCCTCATTTTTATGAGAAAATGAAAATAATCCAAAATATCTAAGTGGTAGTTTAGAAAGTGAATTAGAACAAATAAAAAATCTAGAAATAAAACTTGATGATATAGTTGATAATGACACAAAAAATGAAAATCTAGATGAAGTAAGTGAAGATGATATAAATGAGCTTATAGACATACTATTTGAAACAAATTAATAATTAAATTATAAAAATATGAAAAAAAATAAAACATCAATTAACTTAATAAAAGTATTGCTTATTACAATACTTAGTTTAAGTTTTTTTCAAACATCATTTGCAAATGACAGACTCGAAGATGCAAAAGAAAAATTTGAAGAAAAAAAGCAAGAAATAGTTGAAAAAGTAAAATCTTGAGTAATAACAGCAAAAGAAGGTAAAGAAATAATAACAAAAGAAAGAGAAAATATAATAACAGCTACAAAAGAAACTATAAAAGCTGAAAAAGAAAAAAAACAACAAGAAAAAAATGAAAAAATAAAAGAACTTATAAATCAAAAACTAGAACCTCAACTAAAAAAAATTAATTCACAATCAATTGAAAAACAAGAAAAAATTTATACAAATTTAATAGAAAAATTACAAAAAAAATGAAATAGTGAATCAAATGCAAATAAGAAATTAATAATAAATCTCATGACTGAGCTTATTGAAAACAAAAAAAATAATTTGAAATAATTTTCAAATTATTTTTTTTGTTTTCTTACAATTTTCTTACAAATATAATATAAAATAAGATTAACCTAAAAAGGTTTATTTATATATTTAACTATTATTATATGAAAAATAAAAACAAAGCATTAAGTATGCTTATTGCTACAATGTTGATTTCTACTGCAATGGTAAGTGCAGATGATTCAAATGTT